>JAEOTU010000082.1 GCA_016839665.1 Candidatus Hodarchaeota archaeon | reverse complement strand
ACTTGAATAGAAGGAGATTTGTCTGCAAATTTTGCCAGGATTGCGTCTATTTCTTGATCTCGAGAGCTTGTTTCTTTACTTATGTCTATCATCTGAAATCACGAGTGTTCTCAGGTTAAGTATATCCCATATCTATTATTTAAATTATCTAGACAGAATGTTAGAAGGTTTAGAAGTTCTGAAAATAACTTGAAAAAATAAAAAATGCATTTGTTTCGACAAAAATCAATAAACCAATGGTTAAAGTTCATATAGTATCATATTCAAAATAAATCGCAAGTAAAACAAGTGTTTCAAAATACAGTTCTTTCAAGAGAGAGTAGTCAGGAAATTGGACGAACTTCTTCCGTTATTGGGAAGTGTATTAATTAACCTAGGGGAAAAGAGATATTAAATATGATTTTTAATCGAATAGATAGTATTTAATAACAGGATACATCATGAGATCTTAGTTGTTATTTTATGCTAAAAGAGTAACTTCATATCTAAAAGATTCTGAGCTTGTTAAGTAAGTTGAAAACGCCAAAAACACGGTGTTACTCATGACAGAACCCATAAAGATCATTCTTTTTAAAGGTCCTCATTGTGCTACTTGTAAACCAGTAGCGAAGCATCTGAAACGGATTGTGGAAACGTCTCAAGGGGGAGCAACTATGACAACCATTGACACTGACGAAAACCGGGAAATTGCACTAAAATATGGTGTCTATAACGTTCCGCATGTGCTGTTTAACGATGAGGTTATCCTGACTGCAACACAAGCTGCCTCAATGTTTTCAGCGTTTGGCCAAACCGATGATATGTCTATGTTTTCTTCGGATCAATATGACCTCTTCAACTTTCTTTTTAACAAATTGATTGAAGCAGGAGTCAAAGCAAGCGAAACTGATCTGGATCGTTGGCGAAAATTATCAATTATCACTGTTTCAGAAAGGTTACTGAATATTGAAGAATTGGAAACAGTTACTCGTCCTTCAGTTGGAGATTATGTTCACATAGGTCATCTCCAATCCATTGTTACTTCTCTTTTGGCAATCAACCCTAGCGCAAAAACTTATCTATTCCGTTCTGGAGAATTAGCTGGAAAATTCGGATCAGCTCAATCTTGGATTCATAGGTTTAATCCTAAGATTATGGCAACTCACCGGATGAAGTCGCGTTTTAAAGAATTGCTAAAAGGATTAAAAGTTCTCTATGGGCCAAATCCTATGTCAGCTATAGCTTCAGAGCTTAATTTCACTCAAATAGAACCATATCACGCTAAATTGCAAATTAAAGATTCTGGTCTTGCTGTATTAAACTCTGATATTGGTCAAGATGTCTGTGGATTCATATCTGGGGAGATTGCAGGGCTTATGGAAGTAACCTTAGGTGAAAAGGCTGCTGTTGAGGAGACAAAATGCTGGGGGTTAGGGGATGACTATTGTGAATTTGATATCATGCTGGGTGGAGAATCAGACCAATATAAAGAATCTACAGTTGCATCGAAGGAATTTTTTAGTGACTCTGACCGATTACGATTTGACCTCTCTTTATCAACTATCTCTCGAAACATGTACGATTCGATTCTCAATCGTAGGATAATGAGACCCGGTATTGGTGATCTGATTCATATTTCTGTTTTACAACATATTATTACCTCGGTCAAGTTTTCTGATCCATTTAATTCCACTTTGTTGGCCTACGCAGGTCAAAACTATGGTCAAATTCTAGAAGATGTAGGAAGCATCAGCAGAATTATGATGCGCCGAAATCTCAATTACGCATTTCCAATGGAATTTCCTCAAGCCTGTGAGGTATTAGGGCATTATTTTAACACAGCAGGGAGACTCTTGACACGAATTCATGGAGATGTTTCCGTTGAAATTATTGACGATGAATCTGCGGTATTTAGAGTTTGGGAGAGTGCAGCTACTTCTGGGATCGATCTTTCAACTGTAGATCTTTCAGCTCTCTTTCCAGGAGCGGAGATACCCACTAAAGTAACGACTTTGGACGATTTCATGGCGGGTTTTCTTAATGGACGACTAAACCTATTGGTTGAAGACGAGATTATTGTCCGTGAAACGAAATGTCAAGCCCATGGACATCCCTATTGTGAATTTGAAGCAGAGCTGGATTAGCAGACGTAAACTTCACGAAAAGTATTTTCTATGTATCCACATGACTCCTATTCCACCTAGCAGGCCAAAGAAATGAGCGATAATGTTAGTATCACTTCCGATTGTTATCATAAAGAATAGTATTAACAGGAATAGTGCTTGCCTTTGTTCATGCTTTGTTTTTCCCCTAAGTTGGTAATAAAGAGCTCCTAATAATCCATAAATCGCTCCCGAAGCTCCCAGTGATGAGAAATTAATGCCTAATAATACAAGGAAAAGCGTTGCAATATTTCCTAGTAGCCCGCTACAAATAAATACAATTGTTACAACCCGCCCCTGGGTTAATTCCTCCAATCGAGAACTGAATATTAACAAAAACAGTAAATTTGACCCCAAATGAACAACATCATTGTGGATCCAGATTGCAGTGAATAATCGATAGATCTCACCTTGCAAAACTAGTTCATTCTTTTGTATAATCAAATCAAGTGCTTCAGGAGATTGTACAAGGAGACTATACGGAAACAGAATCATAAATACAAGATAAATTGCGAGGATACTAATAGACAACACAAAAGTTGCGAAAAAAGATGGGAGAACTCCATTCGTTTTGAAATCTTTGAAAGAGTTTTTCAAATCATACTCTCCGCATTTTTCTCTTTAAAACCACTTATTGAGAAAAAAGAAGTTATTGAAGTAGCAATTAAGCCAATTACGCAAACTATTGATGAAAGAAAGAATAAGGGATTGACCATATATGTCTCGTAGCCTTCATAAAACCAAAGAATCGACCACCACCCAGAACCTAAGTAAACTAAGAAGAGGCTAACCAGTAAACCCAAAATAGACATGTCAATCATTCTTGATGTTTTTGAGGAATAATGCTCTGTAATCAGAAAAAACAGTGAAAATGTGAAGAACGGAAAGAAAAATGGAATATAGTGGGGATGAAGAATCCTGTTAAATGCCATAAAAATTGTCATGAAAGGGAGAGCTGCTTCAATGACTTGTTTGGTGTTCGTTGGGGGCATTTTTATTACGAATAATAGAATGTATACCCCGAATATGGCCAGTTGAATGAGAAATGGAATCAGAGTTGTTGAGATTTCTGTAAACAGGTAGGTGTAGAAAGACATACTAGGGTCAGGCCGGTGAGTATGAATGAGAAAAACATCGCTAAGATAAGCTTCTGGGGCTAACAGCAAAAAGGGGAGTGATCCACAAAGAAAAGTGAGACCTGCGGCGATCCAGATCATTATCGGTCTCAAGTCTCGGGTATGAATCCCCCAAACTAGGAGAGGCAGCATATATACGCCCGCAACGGGTTTCACTAAGAGTGCCAGTCCGAAACATAACCCGCTCTGAGAGTAGTGGGTCTTCTTAAACAAGATAAAGCCTAAAAGTACAAAAAAAAGCATAAAGTTTTCATGAAATCCCCCCAAGATAATTCCTAGGGTTGAAGGATTAAGTAAAAACCAGTTCAATGCAATTAAAGAAATCATTTGAGCTTTAGGATGAGGACGGACGTAATTCAATATGATATAGTAAACTAGTAATCCCACAATCAGATTAAATGTGATTAACAATAGCTTAGCCATTTGCCATGTGAATGTTTCTACCCCAATTAAAGCAATCAAAAAGCCTAATGTGTAAAGATATAAAGGTGGATACTGTGGCCTAGGTAATTCAGAGTTATTAACTATAATCAGACCAATATCTCGATAAAGAAGTTTCCCCCGTGCAATCTCTCTGGCAGCTTCAAGTTGAAGAATGAAATCTATTGGGTTATAATAACTCAATCCAATAATTAGATGAATTATCAAATTACCCAACAATGAAAAAAGGATCCATTGGTGATTCCTATTGATACGGGGACTGAATGGAAGTACCACCTTTTTTTGGGCTATCCTGTTCTACTAACATCCGTGTATGCTACGAGCACAAGCGAAGAATATCTATGGATATTAATATTAGGATCCTTTCTGATTTCATATCCAATTTCATATTATTATTAAACAAGTAGCTGAAAATGCACTCAGTGCTAAAACTCCATTAAAAACTCCATTAATCCTAAAAATTTCCTTCAATACCAGTTAAATTATGTAATGCTTGGACTTATTCCAATCTGTTAAGGACATGACATAATTATGGCGAGAAAAAAGCCTCAGTGCCCACGGATGGCATTTTTTATAGTTACTCATGGAGTTCCAACCGTCTCAATAGGATTCTCAAGTGAGCAAAGCCTGTTGTTTGGGGGGATTCTAACTGCAATTAATTCCTTAACAGAGTCTGAAACTGGTATGGGACAATTAAATGACATTCAGGCAAAAGAAGGACGTATTTACATTCAAAGTACCGAACATGATGCTCTGGTTGGATTCTTTGTTTGGAGTCGTACAGGTTTTCCCGAAGAAATAAGTCAACAAATGAGGGTGTTATCTGGAGGGTTAGGTGCAAGGTATTTATCAGAATATGTATTCAATACTGATTTTAAACAATTCTTACAAGTAGGTGCTCTCCCAGATAAATACCAGATTAAACTAGGTTATCAATCTATATTCAATTGGCGTAAACAGTTAAGAGAATCGCCTTTCCGAGAAACTGATACTCTGGAAAAACAGCTGGTGAAAATTGATAGGTCAATTTTCAAGCAACTCGGTTTAGACCTTTCCGATTTAACGTTTCCAGAAAGAATAGAGAATGCCATTAATAGCGCTGTGTGGATTGCTCTTAAATCTACACTAGAATCTGATGTGTCTCCATTAATAACTTCTCGCAATATTGACCAAATTATCCCTAGTTTGAGATTAAAGATAAAGAATTTAATGACCGAAGAGATTAGACAGCTTGGCCCTGCTGCCCTCCTCAAAAAGTCATTATTACAAGGAGTTGTTTTTGATTGGCCTCAGTGAACAATGCTACGATAAAAAGCGTGACTGCAGGGAAACTTTTACAGGAATTTATTAAGGGATATGATGACGAACCATTTGGGGAGCAGGGATTGGTTATCGTCACACAATTACTGCAAAATGCGTTTCCCAACCAATCTCTAAATCAAATTCTTGATTCTGAAGAGCTTTGTGATCTACTGAGCACGGCTTTAGCGCTATATAAATTCAGAAATCAACCTTTTTTTCTTGCGTTCATGGGTTTTATCGTGGAAAAGTCCCAGGAAGAATTGTGGGAGATGAATGGATCTCAATTAAAGAAAGAGATTGCTTCCCTCCTAGATCCAAAAACATCTTTGTCAACACTCGAGATCGAACGTTCTGCTTATGACTTGTCTGGTAATCCTGAATCAGCATCGCTTGCAAGAAATTTGTTAGAGGCCGCGTTAATTAGTACTACAGCCTCATTATTTAGTTACCTCTTGATAGAGGGTGAGAATCATCCTGGACAATTTTTTGAGGATTTAGATAACACCTGTAGATTCACTGCTGACCGTATTCGAAAGATAAATTCATTATTTATTTTTATAAGAGAATTATTAAATTTTAAATGGCGAAGAGTCTCTATAGCAGGATCTTTACCTACATTGAAAGAGTTGGGAGTAGAAGATATTTGTCAATTTGTTGAAGAACACCCACATAACTACTTGGAGTATATTAAGGAAAAATTTTTTGCTAAACTCGATGTTGAGTTTCGAAATCCCCTTCATTTCTTAATTGAAACCTGTGAAGTCCAAATGCAAAACCGCGAAGACTTTCCTGACTTAGAGATTGAGCTAGAGCTGCTTCAATCAGAGAAAATTAAAAATAAGCTCATTAATGACTTGAGAAAATTTCAATCACGACATAAAGCTGGTAAAAAGGTTACGATAAAGGATTTAGAAGAGCTTAAAGAGGATTTTACGAAAGATTATTTGAGACTAAAAGACGAAATTTCCAAAGAATTCTCCAATTTTAAAAAGAATCTAGAAAAATTACTCTCTCAAGAACCACCTTGGTTTAAGTTTCACAGAAAAGAGACAAAATGGGAATTAGAAGCATCACAAATGATTTTTAATGAGCTTAAAGAGCAATTATCAATTACACAAGCGTTTCGTTTACAGAAGAAATCAAAAACTCTTCAAAAGGCAGTTGCTATCTTCGAGCAGTTGGGAGGAATCCATTTTGCAATCGAAAACATTGTTGCACACTATTTTTATGAGTGTGTTTCCTCAAGACTGGTGAAATTAATTGAAATCCCAGCAAAACGTCAAAAAATAAAGGAGCTTAAATTTCTCCAAGAAAAACGTTATAATGAAGGATTAGAATCAGTTAAAGATTTCCTTGTACCATATTCTGAAAATATCATTACTAATCTGCTCACTAGTGGTATTTCTGTTTTTGAGAATGCTTATATCAAAGTAAATGCATTTGTCTGCATCGATGAAGAAAAACCTAGACATCCGAGATATTTAGACCTTCTTGATATCCCAAAGGAATTCTTTTCTGATAACCCTCCAGAATCCCTATTTGGAGACGAATTTTTCATCTTTCAACCAAATGACCACTTTGTCACAATGGGTTTTTTTCTGAAATCCTTAAATGGAAGAGGTAATGATCTTTTCAGGTTGTTAGTTTCATCCACAGCACTGAAAAACGCGGAAACATACAGGAGTGCTACTAAGATTCTTGGAAACTTTTCTGGTTATGTCAATTCAACTGCTATTGGAAATCTCCAAGTTTGTCCTCCCGCACTCAAAGTTATTGATGATCTTTTTATGTAAATGTCACTAATAGACTAATTTTTTCTTAATTTTTTTCACCGTACAACTTAAAGATCTTCTCACGCCAAGCTAGAAATGCTTTAGGTGTTTTCGGATAGTTTTCATATAAATCTCTTGCAATCCCCATCTTTTTTATAACGGATCTGAATTTCAGAAGAGTTCTGAGTATTCTTTTCCCGCGATAAGCCCGTTGTAGGGTTTTGATAAAACCACCTGAAATCTCTCCTGTAGCATTTCCATAAAGCAAGTCATTTCCTTCTACAATTTTGTTATGAAAAACAGTATTAAGGATTGAGCTGGGAAGAGGGATGATGAAATCTTTCATAATTGCAAGTGGAGCGTTTATAGGGGCAATTGTTGTCATGAAATCGACATTATAATCCCAGAGTCCTTCCAAAGACACGTTATCATTCTCAAGAGCATTCGTGATTGTCTTACCAGCCATCGCTGCAGCGTTAATCGAAATTCCAATTCCTCCACCGTCAGTAGGTTTGACTTGGGTTCCTGCATCTCCAACAAGGAGAAACCCATTCCAAACGAGATTATCTTGGGGACGACGAAGGGGAACTCGTCCACCACCTCCGTGTATCAACTGGGAATCTTTATACAATGCCTTTTCTCTTTCAAGGTACTTTTTAAATTGACCGTGGGCATTAAGCTTATTGTGGGACATTACTCCTAGCCCTGCATTCATTGAGTGAGGGCCTCTTGGAAATTCCCATAAATATCCACCAGGACACAATTCCTGGTCGAACATAAGGCGAATAAATCCTGGTGATTCGATCTCAGGTTCTACATCCCGAACCTCACGGTAACAATTACAAACGTCTTTCGGAGCAAGTTCGCGGTCCATGAAAGTCTTTTCAGGATTAAGTTTTGTACGAAGAATTGCGCCGATACCAGATGCGTCTACAACGACCTTTCCTGACATATCATGTAGATTTCTGTCCTTTCCTCGATATTTAACACCTACAACTTGATCTTGATCGATGATTGGTTCTTTTGTAAAAGTAGAATCATACAACTCCGCCCCATAATCAATGGCTTCATTTAAAATTCTCATACCGAGTTTAAAGCGGTCAATGATTATACCTGTTCCTCCCTCTTCAACAAGTTCAAATTTTATTTTTCTGTCTGGACTGTACAACCAGGCTCCTTCAACTTTTTGGCGAATTTCGTCACCTTTTGGGTCGTTGATATTAACTATGGGGCGAATTCGGGTGAAATGACCAATACTTGTCGCATCTCCGCAGACTTTTACTCCGATCTTTTCTTTGGGATGTTTATCCAGGAGTGCTACTTTGATACCTTTACTAGCCAGCGTGGCTGCTGTTACTGCCCCAGCTGTACCCGCACCCACTACAATAACCTCGGGATTGACCATTAATATCACCTAGCAATTAAAATTGTGTTTTGAGTAAATACTAATCTATTTTCTGATTCTAATTTTGGGTTATGAAAAACCATCCAAGGTATCAAATAGCTTAGTCTGGGTTTGTTCACGTTGTTCCAACTGTTCTTTGAGATAATTAATGCTATCTACTGTACTTGGATCCTGATTATTCAAAATAGCTAGATACATGGAAACGTAATCTCCAAAATAAGTAGCTGAGAACAGCTGGCTCAATAGATCTTTACCTCTGGCAACAATTTCAACAACCTCAACTTTTTCTTGAACGATTTCCTTTGTTATCTCAAAGCGTAACTTAACATTAGGGTGTTCAGCCTCAAACCGAAAAGCGAGAATCACAAAGGGATTTTCTTTTGTCAACGATTCCCATCCTACTATATGGTTATGATTGAATTCTGGTAATTCTTCCGCCATAGCGAGTATCTTGGAATTTTCATTCAGTTGACATTTTATTCGATTTGCAACACAACCAAAGGGGGACCATATCACAGGGATACGTTCAAATAATTTCTGTGCGATTTGTTTGGCCTGATTTTTAGAAGTTTCAATTTGAGGGTGAAATTCCTCTCGCATTTGTCGAAAAAGTGATAGAGTTTCCTCAATAGCGGAGTTATCAAGGGGAACGAGGTTCATTGATGATAGAATCTTGAGTAAGGGAAAAAATAAGAGAGAAAAGGCAGCTCTTGGTTGATATCCTGAGGGAATCGGGAAAAATGGTAAATTATATTTTTGACAGAAACTCTCTAATTTTCCCCCTGATCCAATTCCTACTATCTTGGCCGATTCTTTGATTGCAGCTATCGTACATGAGATAGTTTCTTCTGTATTCCCAGAATATGATAGTAAAATTATCAATGTGTTATTAGTTACAAATTTCGGGATAGTATAATTTCGATTAATGATTATTGGTAGAGAAAATACTCTGTTGAGGTAAGTTTGTAAGTAATCTCCACTTACCGCCGACCCACCCATACCACAGATTAAAACTTGTGAAACTGGTTCATTGTAGGAGATTGTGTATTGATCTACGGTAACTTGAGCTGGAACCTCAAAAGGATGTTGAACCAACTTTTCTACTAGTTCCGCCCAATCATATACCATTTGAAACATTTCTTTGGAGTCCAGTTTGGAAATCTCAGTCATATTATCAAGAATCATTAGCTAGATCACCTTATTATACTACAAAGGGAACTCTTTATTGGCGATTAAAGACAATTTGTTTCTGATTTCAAGATATTATCCTAATGTTAGCAAGCTATTTCTTCAATCTTTCCTAAAAAATCGATAGAATACTAGCAAGAACCCTAGCCAAATAAGGATTTTTTACAGAGTAAGTGATTCTATGGAGACTTCTTATCTTCGTATACTACAATTTCTTGGTACAAGTGGATATTATGCACGAACAGAGGCGGAAAAATCGTTACTACAGGATTTAGTGAATAAAGGGTACGTGCAAATCAAACGTGGGACTAAAAGCATCTTTCAGATAACTCCTGATGGAGAGAATAACTTAACGCGTGAAATGAATCCTAATACATCAATTGGGGACCAAGAATTCTTATCCTGTCTGAAAAAAGCATATAGAGACCTTGCTAACCCCATGAAACCCCTTGTAAGAATTCCCGATGTTCGAAAGAAGCTGAATGAGAAGAGAATTCCCGACACTTTGTTTGACAAAAAAGTACTAGATTTACACGATAGAGGAGTTATTACATTGCAAACAGCTTTATCAAAATCATATGCTGTCCATGGTGGGATTGAATCAGACTCTGGTACAGGTGTATTCTATTTTATGATGTTCGAGGCCTAATTAATCATGACTCATGTAGCATCCTTGGTTATAGAGAATCCGTTCCATAGCTTTACTGCTCGTTCTGATGTTCCAGAATTTTTCAATCTAAACCGTCCGAATCAGGAAGCTTTGAAACATGTCATTCGTTTCTTGGAAATAGTTCGCAGAAAGAAACGAGAATCTGTCATTTTACCTATTATTGCGGAGGCAGGGTATGGGAAAACTCATTTTTATTGGGTTCTACGGGAAACAATTAAGGACGCGTATGTGGTTTACATTCCAGTTCCCACTAATCCCAATCGAGTGTACTCACATTTTTATTTCGAAACCATCAAAGCTGGAGGGGCTCCTCTGCTTGAGTATGTAGCAGATGCTTTAACACAGAAATATCGAAAAGTTGAACATGCAGCAGTCGATTTTCCTGGAATGGGGAACATTGTTATTGATGGATTTTTTGCATTAAAAGATCCAAGTCAGTCAAAAATTGCGTTAAAATGGTTGACTGGATTCGATATTGACGATGATACCACTAATTTCCAAAGAACGATCATGGATGATGAAGAACTAGCATTAGCTGCATTGAAGATTATTTTGAAGGTTATAGATAAACCCATCCTCTTCTTTGTTGATGAACTCGAATCCTTATTCATTGCGTTAGGGCCCGAAGCAGAACTTCAGTTTCTCGAGACCCTCAAGAAAATGCATAATGAAGCGTCCAATTTCATTTTATGTTTGGCTTGTCTTGCTACATTATGGGATAAGATACTCGATCTATCTAGTACAGCAGTTCAAAGTCGGATTGAACCTCCAGTTGTGTTAAAACGATTTTTAAAGAAAGATATTCAAGATTATTGCATTCAAATGTTACAAGATTTCCATCACAAGTTTGAAATTCTCCCATCAGATCAAGATTTTTTGTGGCCCCTTACTAAAGGAGACGTTGAATCATCCTATGCTTATTCTCATGGGAATCCGCGAGCAGCGATCAAATGGTTAGCAGGATGCATCGAAGAACGGAAAGCTCCTCTTTTGAAAGATCTAGAAAAGAATCAAAAACATTTGACGCGTTCGGGGAAAGAAGTTAAGGCAATAATCGATAAAATGAAAGATTTTAGCACTGGAATCCTACAGAAGAATAATGGGGCCTTTATTTCACTATCCACCCCCGAAAAGAGAGTTTTGATTACAATTCCACCTCTACAGGAAATAGATGAAGTTTTTCATCAATCTTTTTGGAGTAGTCTTAGAACTATAATTGATAAAGAGGATTATAATGAAGTTATCCTCATGGGAAGTATTCCAGAAGAGAAAAAAGAAGAAGATTGGAATCTAAAGCTATTCTCTGATACAGAGCTCAAAACGGAATTTTCTGAGTATTTAAAACAACTTTAGGTATGAATAAAAAGACCCCTTAATGTTGGTTAATCGAGCTTCTACTGTTTTTTCAACGGAGTACGGATATTGACCAAATCATTTCAAGACCCGACAGTTATCAATGAACTCAAAACAAAAATTCACGAGTTATCTGCCAAGCTTGGAGATCGAAAGATCCGTATTTGTCATATTTGTGGAACCCACGAATATACTATCTCTCATTGGGGGATAAGATCTCTTTTACCAAAGAATATTGAAGTAATCGCTGGTCCAGGATGTCCCGTTTGTGTCTGTCCGAATGAGGATATCGAACAGAGCATTTGGCTTGCAAAGAATGGATATATATTAGCGACTTTCGGAGACATGTCTAGAGTTCCAAGTAATCAGGGGTCTCTCCTGACTGCTCGAGCAGAGGGGGCCGATATTCGTGTTGTTTATAGTTTTCTTGATGCTATTAAATTAGCTAATAGCAATCCTCAAACAAAAGTTGTTTTCTTTTCAATCGGGTTTGAAACTACAGCACCAACTGTTGCCATTGAACTCATTAATCAACGGATCCCTCTTAATCTTTTCATTCTTTGTGCTAATAGACTTGTGCCTCCAGCGATGGCTATTTTGCTGGAACAACCTGATATTCCCTTAGATGGTTTTATTGCACCTGGTCATGTTTCAGCAATAACAGGTTATGGCATATATGAGCCTATCAGCGATCAACACCACGTTCCAATAGTAGTGGCGGGTTTTGAACCAGCTGATGTTATGTTCGGAGTTTTGGCGATTCTTCAACAGCTGGCTCAATCTCGGTCGAAAACAGAGAACCTCTATTCACGGGTGGTTACTCGAGAAGGGAATAGAAAAGCATTAGCAGCAATGTCAGAAGCCTATTCTGTAGTTGATGCAAGATGGCGGGGTATTGGAGTCCTCCCAAAATCAGGTTATGATTTAGCTGAACAGTTTTCGGATTTCAATATCCGTTTAAGAGAAGATTTGCCTATGAGTAGTGGTGAGGACATCCCTAAGGGGTGTAGGTGTGCTGAAGTTATGTTAGGAAAGATCTATCCCGAAGATTGTGGTCTTTTCAATAAAAAATGTACTCCTGAAAATCCTATTGGACCTTGTATGGTTGGAAATGAGGGAACGTGCTCCATTCACGCGAAATATGGAGGACATTTAGATCTAGAAGAGGATTAATCAAGATTTTCTCCTTCTGTTTCTAATCTTGAGATCTTAAATGAATTTTCATCACTTTTCCTTCATGGGGACGAAGGTGGACGATATTCTCTGTCTTAAGCGAGATTTTAAAATCATAAGTTGAAAAAATTGCAGTAGAAGAAGGATGGGGATTGTCAATCTGGATAACTCTTTTGTGAAAATTAAGCATGACCAATACTCCCTCTTGATTTGCTTGACGTTCATAAAGCAGGCATTTGTTATTGGACATTGGGAGAAGCTCAAGATCACCTTCTTTAAGAGCATTTTCACCCTTACGAAGTTGTAGGAGGCTCTTAAAAAAGGACAACATTGATTTTTGATCATTTTTTTGTGTTTCAACATTAATTTTGGATGAATCTTTTGAGACAGGTAACCATGGTTCAATATTAGGATCAGATGAAAAACCAGCATTTCGGGTGGAAGTGGTCCACTGCATTGGAGTACGACAGCCATCACGCCCAAAAAATCTTCCGATAGGAATTCCCCACACTTTCAGGTTAGCAATGGGGTCTTTTAGTGATATCTTTGGAATTTTCACTTGATGCATTCCAATTTCCTCCCCATAGTAAATGAACGGAGTACAACGTAAGGTGAGTAAAAGAAGCATCAGTAATTTCGACTTATTCTTATCTTTGCCATATCGGGAGATCATACGTTGTTCATCATGGTTTGATAATACATAACATGGCCAATATGGTTCTGGTAGGATATTTTCCGTTTCTTGGATGACTTGCTTAAAGTTCTCTGCAGAAAAAGGTTGTTTGGTGAATTTAAAATTGAACACAAGATTTAATCCATCATTATTTTTCCCATATAAAGGACGAATGATGTGTGGCCCTCCCATAGCTTCTCCTACGAGCATTCGTTCTGGAGTGTAGGAATCTATTATTTTTCGAATCCTTGTACACATGCTTATTGTTTCGGGGAGAAATACCGTATATCGTGGGTCCTGGAATAGAAAAGCGGTCGAATCATGGGATGGTAGGAGTCGCCAACTTCGTGGATTGTCACGAAAATCCTTATCCTCGAAAAGTGCATGAATTATATCTAGCCGAAATCCATCCACACCCTTATCTAACCAGAACTGTAAGGTATTGAGCATTTCCTCTTGTACTTCAGGGTGATGCCAATTAAGGTCAGGCTGACACGGGAGGAATTGATGTAAATAGAATTGGTGTGTGTGCTTATCCCACTCCCACGCTGATCCTCCTATGATCGCTCTCCAGTTGTTTGGCGCTTTTTTCCCGTTTTTTCCTTGGCCATCCTTCCAAATGTACCAATCTCGCTTAGGATTAGTTCTAGATGCTTGTGATTCAAGAAACCAAGAATGTTGGTCAGAAGTGTGGTTTAACACCATGTCTAAGATGATCTTGATATCCAAAGAATGGATTTCTGCTAATAATTCATCAAAATCGCTCATTGTACCATAATCGGGGTTAATCGCTCTGTAATCCGAGATATCATACCCGTAATCTTTTTGTGGTGAAGAGAAAAATGGGGAAAACCAAATGGCATCTATTCCAAGCTCCTGTAAATAGCCTAACCGTTTGATAATGCCTTGGAGATCTCCAATTCCGTTATTAGTACTGTCTGCAAATGAACGGGGATATATCTGGTAAAAAACCGCGTTGTGCCACCATTTTTTCTTTTCCATGACTACTCCCTTGACTTTTAGGGATTTTTTTCCCTCTTCTTAAAAGTCCTTGGATTTATCTGTGTGGTCATTTGTCGAACTTTTCGCATAATGAATGGCCGCAGAATTTTCACTTGAAATCGATGAAGTCTTCTTCCAGATGTTGCGAGCATAAACATATAGGAACGAAAGATTTTATTGAGATCATCAAGAGAACGGGGCCGTAACTCCATTGTAACCGTTCCTGAAAAATTAATTTGTCTAAAGAAATCTTTGACAGGCTCAATCGGCATATCTCCGTCTGTTAATAACGGATAATGAGTATCTTCTTCTCGTGTGCCTCCAGAAATGTGGATGTATCCTGTTGGTGCCTTAAGTAAGTCCATAAGGTGATCAGGCAGGTTTAAATAATTATTTCCATGAGTCATCCACGAATGGGGAATATCAAAACAAAAACCCAATTGATTGTTGGTGTTTGCTTGTGTTGTCTCAAAAAATTGTTGAAATTCCTCCCAGGATTGATATGGCATATTTTCTAATAAAGGAAGAGGTAACTTTTCTACTCTCTCATAAAATTTATCCCACGATCCGCTTGCATCGGTAGGAGGGTGCACTACCACCCCTATAATATTAAGAGTCTGTTGATTGTTGGTAACATTGTCAACAAACATATCTGCTTCTTTGTTATTAGATGAAAGATCTATTCCATAGTCTTCTACATAAGGGGCATGAATAGTTGTTTGGGGCGATTTCAATATCTTAAGAATGTTCTCCAAATCATCAAAAACAGTCTGATCAAACTCTATGTGCTTCAGTCGAATGGCTAACGCAATTTTGATCCATTGAGAAGGTTGGATATCTTCTACTTTTTGGATAGTTAACCCTGTTGTAAAAGTCATATCTATGTCCTATTACCATTATTGGATATTGCTGTTACCAAGGGCCGTTCTCTGGGAATTGAGGATTCCAGTTTTTGGGAATTGTACCTGTGGCATATACTGTCATGTTTATCTTTTCAAATAATTTGTCTTTGACTTCTTGAATTTCATCTGAAGAGACTGAAAAGAGTTTTTCTTGGAATTCCTTTGTTGAGATCCATTGGCGGAACTTAACGTACTTTTGAAGAAGATCAATGCCATAATTGGATGGATCCTCGATTTCAGAAATGTGAGATCCCCAAATTTCTTCTTTTAAATCGCTAGCAATTTGAGAGGTGATTTTGAGATCATGAATGTCAACAAATAACTCTAGAATCCTGTTAAAAACATCTTCAGTTTTATTTGGAGGAGTTACGAAAAAAATGGTACTGGCGGAAATATCAAAGAGTGGTTCAAATCCATAGCGACAAACCCCAGCCAATCCTTTGCTGGTTATCTCTCGATATAATAATGAAGTGCGAGAATTACCAATGAAAGTATTAAATAAGAGTAATGGGAAAAAATCAGAAGTAGAGGTACCAGGGCTGGTCCAGCATAACACTACGTATGTAAGAGGTTTGGGTCTTTCGAGATTATAGTAAGAGATTTCACTTTTTTGTGCAACAAAATCAACTTTTGGAGGATTAATCGGATTTGTTTTTGGTTGCGAGATTGGATCATTGAAAATCGAAGATAAAAATTTCTTTTCTGCCTGTAAATCGAATCCTCCAACCAAAGTAATTACGGCATTATCTAGGGAGTAAAATTGAGAGAAATAATCGGTCATCATGCCTGAAGTAATAGCCCCAACCGAATCCTGCGTTCCTAATACGTTGTGTTCTAGTGGAGTACCAGTAAAATGCTTTTTGAGTGCTTTAAAGAAAGTATCGGATTCAGGCATATCTGTACGAAATTGAATTTCTTGTAAAACAACCTGTTTCTCTGCTTCGAACTCTTCTGGATCAATCTTTCTAATTATTGACAAATCCTTCCAAATTTCCACAGCTTGCTGTAGATTTCGGGTAGGCACTTTTGCAAAGTAAGCCGTATGATCATAAGTTGTATATGCGTTTAAATCAGCACCTAAGCGCATAAACTCTTCGTTTACTTGTTTCGTTGTTCTGGAAGGTGTTCCTTTGAAAAACATATGCTCCAAAAAATGACTAATACCATCATTTGACCCAGGACCAAATCCTTCCTCGTACATACTCCCTGCAAAATAGCCAATTGCAAATAATGATGTTTTTCCGCTAGGGATCGAAACCAAGTGCAATTTTAAATTATTGTCTAAGGTAATAATCTCTGATTGTTCAGTACTCATTGACATCCCTTTAATCGTTGTTGTAAGTTTGATTCTTCCAGTTTTCTTGGATCTTGGTGAGATCGATATCACCAATGATGGCCAAACTGAAATTCTTTGGGTGAAGAAGTTCCTTCCATAATGAATGGAGATCTTTCGATGTGACTGCCTCAATTTCCTCATATCTTGATTCGGTAGTCGGTGAAAGACCATGAACTCTCCTGTTAATTATTCGTGATGCTAATCCCCGTGAATCGTCAAATGATAAATCTAATTGACCTAAGATAAAATCACGAGTTGTATTATATTCTTCTTGGGAGATTGGCTTTTTAGCTAAGTCAGAAATGATTTCCACTAGCGAATCTATTGCTTCTTCCGTCCGTTCGGGGTTGGTCTCCATATAACAACGAAGAATCACCGCTGTGTCTAAGAGTTTCAAAGTTGCTCCAGCCAAATAACCGAATGCCTTCTGATCTCGTAAAATTGCAAACATTCTTGATCCCATTGATTCACCGAGGAGAGCACTTGAGAAACGAGCTAACCCTATAGTAGTTGGTTTGATATCTGAAATAATGTTGACACAAAGATAAACACTCCCATCTTCTTTAGAAGATGACGCGATAAGGTTGTTTGGTGGGACTGTTTTTTGAGGGAAAGAATGAGTTTTTTTAGGTTCAAAGCTCTGTGACGAAAGAAAAGTGGTAAATTTCTGCTCAATTTGAGCCTGAAGGGTTTCTGAAATCGCTCCTACAGCGAATCCCCACGGACTGACTAATAGTTTCTGATGGGTTTCATAAAGATTGTCTAGTGCAATTTGGTTTATTGATTCGGGTGTCCCAATTTGAGATCGTCCTAATGGATGGTTTTCTCCAAAGACTGCTTTATCCGCATCAAAGATCAACATTCGCCGGATCACATTTGATTGAACCTGATGGTAAAGTTGAACCAAATTCTGTTTTTCAATTTCGAAATGAGTTTCGTCGAGTGTAGGAGTCGAGATCATTTCAAAGAGGAGTTCTAATGTCCTTACAGCATATTTCGGCTGAACTTGAGCCCCAATAACAGCAAAATCTTTGTCTGTCGTAGAAAATAATGACCCTCCTGTACCATCGATTAATCTTGCGATTTTTAACTCATCGTGCTGTTCTGTTCCACGAGACATTGTTTGCAACAGAACTTGTGTTGTACCTGGTAGGGAATCATGAGCAGCTCCATGAAAGGTTACAATTCCAAGACACACAGTACGTAAATTTAAATAAGGGTGAATCTCTGTTTTAATCATTGAAGAATCTCCGTACAGACCTGATAAACTGTTCATTTTCTTTGGTATTAATGACTGATTATTGGGGAATTTGGAGGTTTTTGGCTCTTTCTGGAGCAACTTTTGCTCGTCCTTTTCTCCACCACCAAAGAAGAGCGGTACCTAACGTTAAAATGATAAAGATTACTTGAGCAGCCATCACCACTGTCAACAAATCGTTGACAGATAACGTAGCTTGTGGAAGAACATAGTCCAATTGGTTAGCAAGGGTTCTCTGAAGATTAAGGTTAAAAAGAAAGTCTAATGCGGGCATTGATCCACCGCCAACCATCCCTGCTAATGCAGCTATTTGACTGACACGGTGACTAGCAACACATAACTCAGGAAGATCTAATTTTAACAATGTCGCTCCCTTCTCGTTTCTTACATAAATAGATCCAGTGAGAGAAGTTGCTCTGAACCCTGTTTCAACCAATGGGGTGACAAAGAAGGTTAATTTCTTGGGGAGGTTTTGGGGCCGTGGATCAACAAAGATCGATGTTGGTTGTACTAAACATCCGCTCAACAACGGTTCCACGACTATTCGCTTGGTTACTTCACGTAGCTCAAACTCCCCGCGAGTTTCTTTTTCTTTTTCACCAGATAATAAGTGAGTTTTATCAGCAGCGATCTTGACAGCTATACCTGATAGTGTTACAGTAAATGGATAAGTTTTATGTGAGTTCATCCGCGAATAATAGTGAACATGAGTATGAATTGTGTCTCTTCTCACTACTTCAGATCGTAATGCAGGGGATGGTGCTGGAGGTTCCGCTGCTTCCGCTTTCGGTGCTCGCCTTCGGGCTTTTTTACGCATTCCTTTTTGCATTTTGTCCATAAGTCCCTCAATATCTTTTTCATATGGAGGAGTTTCTCCTGCAGAATCATCTGCTACCGCGACAGGACCAGCAACAGGAGGAGGACTTGAAGCAGGAGCTGGTGCTGCTGTTGGTTGTGGGGCTGGGGCTGCTGGTGGACCAGCTGGTGGACGAGGGGAAGCTGTTTTAGGGGCAGGAGTGGGGGCTGGTCTTGCAACAGGAGGAGGAGGAATGGGTTCGGGAATAGGTGGTTCAGCTTCTAGTAGTTCTTCTTCAGCTTCATATCCTCCAATTTCTGATCGTAGTCTCTTCAATTCAGGTAACATTTCACTTCGAAGTTCAGCAATGCTTTCCGCTCGTTCTTCTTCATCTGCAGGTTCAAATTCTGGCTCTGAGATACTTGAAGGCTCAAGGGAAGTTTCTTCCTCTGCCACACGTGAGAATTCATCATGTTCAGGAGCGCCTCGGATAGCCTGTCTTGCTATGGCAAGTTCTTCTAAAGCTCCACCAAGAATATCATCAAGAACTTCCTCCTTCTTTTCCTGGGGCGCATCCTCTGTCATTGCCGCGATCCCTTTTGTGAGCTGAAGATCCTCCAATTTACTTGAAAGACTAGCAGCGCCTTTTGAGTAAAGTTTATCGGTTGATAAAGCTAATTCTGTTAATGCTGGTTGTAGTCGTGCATCTTGAGCCAGTATTGGCCAGCTGTTCTCGGCAAAGAGTAATGTTTCTAGCAATACAAATTTCCCGTGTTCTGTTGCTTCAGTAAGGATCGAATGGATGGTGGAAAGGAATCCGGCAGGCGCTTCTGCTAAGTAAGCTTCCAATGTTGACGCTAAATAATGATGAAAATCCTTGTTATGGACATACTTCGAATCAGCAGGGAGATTTATCAGAAAATCGGGAACAAAATCCAACCAATTGGCTGCAGACTTGAGAGAAAATGGGAAAAACATATTATTAACCTTCTTCGCGCTCTCTTGAAGAAGAGCGTAATATACTCTTAAAACATTTTAGATTTGAAAAACAAATTTCTCTTGAGGCATTCTCTGGAGTTTGATGAAGTGGTCTTCTAGGGTTCGTTTTGAGCTCTCATTTTACCGATTTCGCCTTTAATTTCTTGAATTAATTGCTCATACGGACAGAGAAGGCATAGATTAATATCTTCGTGTCCATTATCATGATTAATGTCTAAAAAAGCTCCCTCTTCGACTAATGTAGGCAACCCTTGTGGGAGATATACAATCCCCTCCCGAATAAGCCTAAAAATTTCTTGTAGGACGTTCTTCTTCTCCTGTATTGTTCTAATATCAAGTAGGTTCAGTAAGTACCCCAAACTTTGTTTTACACTCTCGGAGAAAGATAATAAGATGAGAGCTCGATCCGTTAATTGTGCCATTTCTTCTTCAGAAATTTTCATGTCTTTAAGTAGACTTTTCTCCAGTTTCATCGTAATACAGTCCTAAAGGGTAGAAGGGGCTTTTCGCGTTTGTAACTTCATTATTTCATTTTGTAATTCTCTGATAATCTGCTCGTAAGGACGAAGCAGGCATAAATCAATATTCTCGGTTTCTGAAGAGTTATTTGTATCGAAAAGAGAACCCTGATCGATTAATTGATGCAGTCCCTTGGGGATATACACAATCCCCTCTCGAATTAACCGATAAATCTGTTGAAGAACTTTCTTTTTCTCTTCTAGCGTGCGAATACCAAGAACATTCATCACATAGCGGAGATTTTGTGTAGGTGTATCTTTGAAAGACAATAGCAGAAGAGCTCGATCAGCTAAAATAGCCATTTCTTCCTCATTAAGTTTGATTGTAAGAGATTCTTGATCTCCTTTTTCTTGGATTGGTTTTTCTTCACAAACAGTGATATATTTCGGGTACATAGTTAAAAACCTCCACTAAGAGCATAACGAGAATCATCTGCAGGATCTTGGATCAAATGGAGCCGTTCTTGAGAAAAAACTTCAATTAAATCGAGAAAATACGTTAAAAGCTGTTTTAGTTCAGATTCAGAATATTGTTCATCATTATCAACTTTTAGAAAACAAAGTTCATTTTGAAACTCAAATGTTGCAAACAAATTAGTTGATATGAATACTAATTGTAATAAGCGATCTAATGTCTTCCTAAGTCCAAACTGTTCAGTCAGTTGCATATTGCTTTCATCCGTGTGTTTCTATACAACTTCGCCTTGTATGACAGATGAAAGCAACATCTTGATATAATGGAAAGATATTCGAAAGTGACATTGATGACAAAAAAATGTCACTAATTATTCAGAATGTTCATAAGGAAAGACAAATGAAAAGCTAGGAGAAAACATTGTTTTCATGTAAATAGAAAAAACATCCCTCCAATAACATTAAACAATAAGATTATCTGACTAAAAATTAGTTTGCTCAAGGCATCGGAAAATACTGGGGGCCATTAAAAGACCATATATTACCTAGAGAGGATTACCATAATATGTTGTTTACCCATAGTAACATGATAGAGGAGTACGCTTTAACCTAGGGTTATTTTTCTTAATCTATCTGTATTTCAGGACTCTTTATGGAATATCAACTGCGAAAGCATTCTGGATCCAGTGATGGATATCTCATTCTGCATACTTCTCCTCGTTGCAGAAAGACGATTTTCCAAACTGGAATTTGAATTTTTTGTCCTGTCTTTAGTCTGCAACGGGACCAACTGGTCCACAATTAAATGCAGTTCCTATAGATGATGCACTAATATAGAGCAATATCAGGAACAACCAAGGAAGTATTTTCAACAGCATTAGTTCAAGATCAATTGTTTTTTCTCGATTTCTTATTTTTCTCATTGTTTTTTACACACCTTATCTTTTTATTCGGTTTTTTTTACCAAATTTCGGTATATTGAGCAATTAACTTGCTCAAATACACATTCGAACATTTTGTCTAGACAAGTTTATAAATAATACTACCCTCCTTTTTCGCATCAAATGCCTCTCCCCAAACAAATTTCTTTAATTCTAGACAATTTCCGACAAAAACCCGAAGAGTATAAAATAGAGGAATTTGTACTTGATTTTCTCAATATTTGGACACACATTCATGAAAAAGCGAAGGATTACTCATTAGAAGATACCTTAAAATTCGCAAAAGAGATACTCGAGTCTCATATCCTCCCTTTTTACAATAAGTTTAATGAGGATGACAGTCTAGAACTAAACAAGAGTTGGCTCAAAGACTATGCGTCTTTAGTAATTAATTGGAGGAAAAGGGGGAGCGTTTTATTCCCTTTGAAATTGGTAACTTACGAAATCTGCTATCACGATAAAAAACTCTTTGAATTCTTTGTCCAGAAGATCCTCACTAAAGAGATTAGGGGAGAAAAAGAGGTTTTATTCGAATTTCTTTTTCCTATATTATCGAACTTCACAGTTCCTCTTGATGATATGTATATTTCCCTTCTTAAAGCTTTTCAGGGTTTAGAAAAACATAACCAATTTTATTATAGAGACCCAACACAAAATGATTTTGCCAAGCATTTGGAAATTTCTCCTAGAACTGTTTTACGACGCATGAATATTATCCGCTTACTCCAAATGGTTCATGCTCTACATTTTCTAGATATGGGAAAAGTTGGGTACGAAACAACCTTGATTGCACATTCAAACATTTTCCCAAAACAATATAAGAAATATTTACTCTTTTCAATTAACTTAACAGTAGGGAATTTCAGTATCATCCAAATACCGTATAAAAAACCAGAAGAAATGTTTTCGGTCCAAGAAAATCTTGAGATTTTAATTTCTCAACCTATGTCTTCAAGAGTTTCCTCTTGGAATTTATCTGGTTTATCGGAAGGAGAGGTAACCTGGCGGAATCCTCCCTCTTTTCTCCATGGTGATGCAAATATTTCCTTAATTTCTCCTAGTCCTGATCTTGAATTCTCTCTCAAACCTGCTTTTGACCCCTTTCGGTCACTAACACCTGCAGATATTAAAATTCTTGATTTTCTTTCTATTAAGGGAAGTTTTGCTAGTATTAAGCAATTAAGTGACTCCATAAAAGTCTCGTCTCCAGAGGTTTCTAAGCGACTTCAAGAATATGGGAAGGAGAACTTATTAGTAAAAATGAATCAATATTTCAATATTGGGTTAGATTTAACAATTTTCTTTTTTGTTTCTGGCGACGATCCTAATATTCCATGGGTTCAACATTTTCTTGGTTTTCCAAAGTGTGATGTCTTTTTCCAAGAGGACGAGACCCCTTATAATTATTTTGGTTACTTAAAAATGCCTAACTATTGGATTAAAGCTTTTGCTAGAAAGATTGATTTAATCAAAAGGGATTTCGGGATTAAAATATACTATAAAATTGCTAGCTCTGTTGATCATATTCGATGGGGTATTAATTTACAAGAAACTTATTTCTAACTTTGAATCTAAATACGAATATGAATCAAAATCTTAATTAGTGAGTTAAATAGAAATCTTAGCCGTTAAAAGGATATTTGAATGAAACTGCTTTCAATTTCCTTTTAAATTTAAAAATTTACTTTTTCATATTACCCAGGGATTCTCTAGGTAACATCCCCTCTTATAATGGCGCACAAAATGCTCATTTAATAAATAAAAACCTCAAAAAACTCATTGAGCAATTGTGAAATATGTTTTAGGTCGACCTCTGTGTTTACGATCTTCGGAATAACTGATTGCATACCCTTTCACAATTAATCGTATTAGGCTATCGTAGAGGGTTGATCGTGCGATTCCAGTCGTTGACACTAATTTACTTCTTGTTATTGGTCCTTCTTTTCTGAGAATTTCTAAGATATTCCGATCTATCTCATATTTTATTGCTGGTTTGCCTTTTTTTCTCTTAGAACTTGATTCTATTGGATATTGTTCTCTTCCTTCGATAACATTCATCATTTGATTGTTTGACATGATGTCCACCTTAATTTCTTGTTAATTCACAACAATAATTCTTGTCTTCTCTTTTCTTTTTTTTTCATTTCAGCTATATCACTTTGAATTTCTTTGATTATCTGGTCATAAGGACGTAACAGGCACAAATCAATATTTCCTGCATCTAGATTATCAGCGTCGAGGGAGGATCCCTGATCGATAAATTGAGGGAATCCTTTGGAAATATAGACAATACCTTCTCTAATTAGGCGGTAGATTTCTTGTAGAACTTCCTCTTTGTCCTCCAACGTCCGAATACCTAGCACTTTCAGTACATATCGTAAGTTCTGAGTCGTAGTGTCTTTAAACGATAATAACAGTAGAGCACGATTTGCCAAATGAGCACTTTCTTCGTCTCTTCTTTCTTTTTCTTTTTTTATTCTTTCTTCGTGACTCATCCTTTGCAAATTCTTGATTAACTCACGATCCATTTTCTCTTGATTATAATCCTCCTTACGAACATGAGTATATTGTGTTACCATTCTTAGAAACCTCCACTAAGAGCATAACGAGAATTATCATCAACATCCTGAATGAGCTGAACTTTTTCGTGGGTGAAATAATCAACCAGATCAAGGAAATACGCTAGTAGTTGTTGGAGTTCAGATTGAGACTTCCGTTCTGTGTCGTCAATTGTGATAAATCCTAAGCCATTTTCAAACTCCATTGACGCAAATAAGTTCGTTGAAATGAACATTAACTGGAATAAATGATCTAACGATTTTTTCAACCCAAATTGCTCTGTTATTTGCATCTTTTCTCTTTCCTTGTATTTCTGTTCAATTCTGCTTCAATTAACATAAGGAATACAATAATAGAAATAATAGAAAGGTATTCGAAGTGGTCATCTTTTCGGAAAAATTGTCGGAAATCATAAAGTGAAAGGTGAAGAATCATAGCTTAATTGTTGATAATATAAGACCATAAATACTTATTTGGGAGACTTATCACTCACTAATCGCTTCATTATTTCAATAAAATGTCATTTTTAACTAAAATAAGAAATGAAGGAACAATTAATGCAATCAAACTTAGAACAACTTGAACAAGAGATCAAATCTCATATGAAAGGGGTTAAGCGGAAAATTGTTGTTTTATCTGGAAAGGGAGGAGTAGGAAAATCAACTGTGGCAGCCAATCTAGCATTAGCCTTTGCCGAAAAATACCCGAAAGGCAAGGTTGGGCTCGCTGATTTAGATTTTTCTGGGCCAAACATCCCTAAGATCCTTGGTGTTGAGAATAAAAGGTTGGACCCTCCTGAGGATGAGAAATTTCGTCCAATCACAGGCCCGATGGGTCTTAAGATTGTTTCCATGGCGTTTTTTCTTGACTCCCCTTCCACACCTGTCGTTTGGCGTGGTCCAATTAAGATCAAGGCTTTGCGTCAGTTTCTAACTGATTTTCTTTGGGGGGATTTAGAAGTACTAATCTTTGATATGCCTCCTGGGACAGGGGATGAAGCAATTTCCATTATGCAGATGATTCCTGACATGGATGGAGTAGTCATTGTTACTACTCCTCAAGAGGTGAGTCTTCTCGACACGGGCAAATCACTGGTTATGTCTCGAAAAATGGATCGTCCAGTCATTGGAATCATAGAAAACATGTCTTCTTTTATCTGTCCTTCTTGTGGGGAAAAACATACCATATTTGGAGAAGGAGGGGGTGCTAAAATGGCACAAGAGTTTGACACAGAGCTTCTCGGGCAGATCCCGCTTGATCCGAAAATAAGAGCTGACGAGGATCGGGGTATTTCCGAAGCATTTGATTATTTCAAACCTATTGTCGAGACAATTTTAAAAAAGATCAAATAATCTACTAGGAGAGGGAGTTTCCCCCTTATTTTAAAATATTAGCCTCTTAGCATATTTACACGATTATTATCGGGAGAGTAGCACAATCAAAATCAGTTTCCTTGGTGTAATCTCGCAAAAAACTGAACATAACTCTTTTATTAAGAATGAAGAGGGGATTTTATTCCACTGAATTTGCATAAGGTGAAAAAAGATGACTGAAGCTCAAATGTATACTGCAACAGGGAAACAAAAAGCAGCTTATTCCGTTGCTACTTTTGGTAACTCACTGGTGGGAGCAGTTATTACAGTTTTTACTTTTTTTTTCTATAAGAACGTAGTATATAAAGATTTAATCGAAACAAATGAATTTGTGATTCTTACTTTGCTCGGAACTGCTTTAGCAATCGGCTGGTGGATTCAAGCTTTGATGAATCCAGTTGCTGGTTGGCTTTCTGATAAATTGGTTTCGACTCGTTTTGGACGGCGAAAACCATGGTTAATACTGGGTTCGCCAATCATGGCTCTCAGTTTTATTGGTATTTTTTTAATCCCTTCCCCTGCTACAGAATTATATTTTCCAATAATTTGGCTAACCATTTTCAATGGTATTTACAATGCAGCGTTCGCGGCTACTGTTTGTGTCTATTTATCTATCATTCCTGAGATTTGTCCTACCCCTGAGGAACGAACAAGCATTTCTACCTACCGTCAGGGATTTTATCTTGTTGGTTACATCCTTGGGGCACTAATAGGAGCGTTACTTCAAATAGAAGAGTTTTTGGTTTTTGTTGTTGTGGCATTAGCAGGTTTAATGCTTATTGGCTTCTATATTGCAGCGTTTGGAACAAAACTACCCGAGGAAGCTCCAAAACTTCCTACATTTGGTATTATTGAAGCGTTAAAAGTAACTT
>JAEOTU010000081.1 GCA_016839665.1 Candidatus Hodarchaeota archaeon | reverse complement strand
TATGGTATGTATTCAGTAGAGGAAGATCGTAGAAAACGCGAGCTGTCAGAACAGCACCGTATCCTAAGGAAAAAGGCCCGTGAGAATGAATCAAATCAAATTTTTCTTTTCGTATAGCTTTTGTAAAAAATAAGCTTGGAAATGCCTGTGAATATCCTGGATATGCTGGGAAGGGAAAACTTCTCAGTTCATAGATTGGAACCCCCTCTATTTTGAAGGGTTTACTCTGTTTCATCTTAGGTACAAAAATAACGAATTCATGCTTGTTACGTAAGCTTTGAACTTCATTTATTATAGATATGACTACTCCGTTGAGATTTGGTACCCATGAATCTGAAAATATAGCTATTCTCAACGTTTCAATCCCATATCAAGTTATTAAATTTGTCAAAATTAATTTTCTTGCCTCTAGCAGCTTCAAAATCGCATGTAAAAACTGCTCTTTCTTTAGAAAAAAATCTTATGGTGTGTGATTTCTCTCATGTTTTAAAGAGCACTTACTAAAACCAAGGGATTCCATTAAAAACAGCGAAATCACCCGCTCGAAGAGCTAATTCTCATTTTTTGGAAGAATAGGGTGATAGTTTAAGATATTGAACATTATCGTCTGGTTTGGCTATTTTCTTTAGCTCCTGTACTATTCCGTCTGGAACAATTTTAGGGTTTGGAGAACAAGCAGCTGCCATACGATGGCCACCTCCACCAAACGTTTTTGCTACAAGTGAAACATCATAGAAAGACTGTTCGGTTTTTGTAACACGGAAACTCACGCGTAGTCCCTCTTGAGGTGACTTTGAGTAGATAAGGGCGATAACAGCTACATTCCTATTGAAAAAAGGAAAAAACACCTCTTTTGCTAGTTTAGCGGGAATCTCTTGCCGAGTATCAAGAATTAAGATTCTAGGTAATTCTGGGACATTCGTAAGGAACGAATCAATCTTTTTACGAGTTTCTTCATATAACTCATGAACTCCTTGATACTTCTCCTCTAACCAGTTCGTAGTAAGAATTCGACGTCCTTTTCTAGCTAATAACTCACTAATGTGACGTAGAACGGTGACATTATCATTATTCATACTTAATACTATGTCTAATGGATGATATTCATCAGGCAACTCTGCGATATCTGCAAGATGACCAAGTTGTTGTATTTCTTCAGCAATAGAATCGTTTTTATACTGTAGAAACGTAAAAACAAGATCTGTCGCTGAAGATGCGTCTGGATCAACCCAGTCTTCTTTTGATAACCTGTTTGTTTTTTTCAGATTCTCATAATTCGATTTATGATGGTCTATGTTTATTGACTTCCCAATTTTTGGTAAATCACACGTATAATCAAAAGTAAGACCTGCACTAGACAAATCTTTGGCTTTTTTGACTGTCAAGTACTGGATTTCTATATTAGATCCAAATTTTCTTAGAAACAAAGCTGCACAACAAATTCCATCAAAATCTGTGTGAGTAGCAATTTTCACAATTCTTTCCCACATTTAGGGCAATATTTTGATTCCTTTGCGTATCGAGGAGTGTGACATTGTGGACAAGAATCTAATGTATCCAAGCCTGCATGTTTTGGGGTACGTTGTTGTTTTTGCAATTCAAAAGCAACTCGTTGTTCAATGGGTGATCGTTTTTTAGGTTGTCGAGCAGCTAATAGATAGTAAGCTACTCCTAAGACAATAAAACTCCCAAAAATCAATAATAAGAATAAATTCTGCGAAGAAGAATCCTGAACCTCAATGATATACAAACCATTAGTTGGAGCTTTGCCTGGAACAACCAGATTCAACCATAGAAGAGCTTGGCCTGCAGCCATTGGTTTCCATGACCCAATATACATATTTATAGATTTTTTAAACATAATCTGACTGAATGATTCATTTTCTTCTATAATTGTACCATTAAAATAAACTTCAATGAAATCTGGTTCATCTATTGTTATCTGAATCCTCGTTGACCCACCTATTGTAGGAGAAGAAGTAAGAAGCATGTCTAAAGTTAGTTGTTGGTCTTGGATCATCCAACGGAATATACGAGTAATTACTGCAAGATTTTCTCTCCTCGGATAGACTCCAATATCGTCAAAGGGAAGCATTCCCCCAAATACAACTACTTTTCCTTTAGACTCTGAATCTTCCCAGTATCCAGCAACATGATATTCCTCTTCATTAGATTGGCCAATTGTTGTAGCAAGAACTTTACCTCCTTTCTCAGATGAAACATCAATAGTTGTACCAATATAGTCAAATTCCCAACCCTTTTCTTCAAATATTGGATCAGTTAAAGCCGTTGTGGCCATTGTGAAGCGAGAAAGATTTGTTGAATCATCCTCAATGCTTAATCCATATGGGTCCAAAAGCGTATTGATTGATTCCTGATTAGAGAGGGTCTCTATTCCATCCTCCAGTTGAGATGGATAGGAAAGAACTAAGAGTGAATGACCCTCTGCCACCCATCGTTGTATTAAAGTGATTTCTGGATCCGATATTCCGAATTCAATGTCAGCTAACATAAGAATATGCTGGTTCTTTAAATCTTCCTCAGTTAATTTACCAGATACTCCTTTAATGGTATCTAGCGACCCTATGGCTTGTAAAAAGCCCATCGAGGGAACTGCGCCTGTTGTGTTCAGCCCATAGTACAGTTCAAGAAAGTGTTGTAGTTGACTAAATCGTCCAGTGGGGCCATCAGGAATGAAACTATCATTATCATATCCTTGATAAAATAGAATATTACCCCCTGGATAACGATTTTCAATCATAATTGATAGATTAACATTATACATGTTAGTAGATTTTAAAAATTCAAAAGAGATATTTCCTTCTCGTTTTGCCATTTTCAAGTTTTTTGGGATAGCTATAGAAATATTTAGAAAATTCAGACCTGTACTCATATTTCTTGAAGGAGTTCCAATAGTTACATTGATAGGTGAGATTTCACTGGTATTGACATAATTTAATGTGCTATTAATCGTTGTATAGAGGCCTAAGCGATATGTTCTATTTAATCCATTAACAGCATGACCAAAATAGGTGAATTCGGACGATAACTTCCGAGGGGTAAAAGCGAAAAGGGGTTGGGAGTCAACAGAATTCAGTCGTTCGTAGGCGCTGGAAATATCTAGAAAGCCATTCCCTTGGTAAATTGGAGAAGTATCATTCATGAATTTTGCTGTTTCAAGGAGCGCTGCTTTTAATATCAATGGAGATGCTGAAGGAAAGGCTTCTTGTAGAAGAGCAAGACCTCCAGTGACGAAAGGAGCAGCAAATGAAGTACCACTATTATTAACTACCTCACCATTGTGATTTAAGGCTGTAATATTCACCCCTGGTGCGACAAGGTCTGGTCCCATTAATCCCGAGGGCCGTGGTCCCCTTGAAGAGTCGATTGGGATGCGTGTGTGATTGTAAGCCATCCCAACTGCAATTGTTTCAGCAAAGATTGCTGGCGATGAAATACTAGAACCAAAAGGTCCATGATTTCCTGCTGAGAATACAGTTGTAATATTTCGAGCCACTAATTGAGTAATTATTGTAGAATTTAATGCTTCTAAATTTGGTGATCCTAATGAGGCATGGACTATCGATACATTGAGATTGAGAGCTAGCTCTAAGCCATCTTGAACCCATTCAGCTTTAGCATAACCCGATGAATCTGATACTTTGATGCTAATCAGTTTAGCATTGGGTGCAATTTTAGAAATAATTGATCCAACAAAAGTTCCATGACCATTATTATCATTAACCATACTCGAATTGGTAATCGTTGTATAATTTCCAACTAAGTTTGTGATCCAACCAACCTCATTAACACCTGAATCTAAAATAGCGATAGTGACATTTTTCCCAGTAAATCCAGCATTGATAATAGTTTGGGGGTTTATAAGTTCAAATTTTGACTCAAAATCAGCAGTTTCGGCTTGTGTCCCCTGAATTTCGTGAGTTTCATCATTATTCATTCCAAAAAACGGTATTAAGTTAGAAAACTCAGGTACATCGGTGGAAAAATCCAAATTCTGATTTGAAGAATTAACAATTGACGTGGGTTGCAGGTATTTTGTTGAATTGAAGCTGCAGAACAAAAGGGATAAGAATAGAGTAGATAAAATGCAAAATCCGTACTGCTTGAATTTGATACAAATACACCTCAGAATGTTATCCGTTTTCCAACACTAGCGAAATTAACCTAATATTGTAAATATATCGGCAATTGAATCAATTTCCGCAGTAGGTAATATTGTTTTTTTCAGGTGGTTATCTGAAATACCCGTTTTTACCAATATGGTATCCAAACTAGCATTTCTTCCCGCTAAAATGTCAGTAGCTAGACGATCCCCAACATAAACTGCATCTGAAGGATGAGAACAACCCATTTCATTAAGGGTTAAGTCGATTAGGTAGCGATTAGGTTTTCCGATGATTATATCAGGATCTTTGCCACACGCGTTTGCGAGGGCTGCTATTCCTGCGCCTGCTCCAGGAACGAGAGTATCTTCATAGGGATAGCTATTATCGGGGTTCGTTCCAACAAATAAACCACCATCGTTGAGAATAATTCGCATAGCATCTGCTAGTTTTCTCCAAGTTAGTTGGCGATCCCAACCAATGCATACTCCCTTTAGATGTGGTTCATATTCTTCTGTTACATAAATTTTTTGTGCCTCTAATTCTTCTCGTAACCCCTTTTCACCAATCATAAAGATTCGATTTTCATTTCTTTGTTTCAGATATATGGCTGCACCATAAGCCGAGTTTATTATCGTGTAATTCTCAGGATTGAACTCTAATGATTCAAATTTTCGTTTGAATCCTTGCCGAGATAAACTTGAGTTATTCGTTACGAACCCTAACTTAATTCCCTTTTGTTCCAGTTTTTCTAGACTATCTTTTGCTCCTTCTATTACTTGATTTCCCTTCCAAACCACACCATCACAATCTAAAAGAACATAGCTTTTATTAATTATCTTTTTTTCCAATTTTTTTCCTATCCGAGCCGTTAACTCAATTGAAATTGAGTAAAAAAGGATCGAGATTGCAACTGTTCTTTTAGATCCTTGTGATCACTTAAGAGTCTATCCAGGAATGATTTGGCTTTTTCTGGTTGACTCAGTAATAACCACGATTTAAGTAATAATTCAAGATCTTCTATTTGAGTGGGTTCAGTTTCTACAATTGGTTGGAGTATTTCAATAGCTCTTCTAAATTTTTGCAGATCAAATGCCAATTTTGCTGCTAATCGATTCCCAGGAAGGTGGTTCTTATCAGCACTCGCCACCTCATTTGCTAGGGTAAACGCTGTAGTCAGGTCATTTTCTTGAATGGATAATAAAGCTAGCTGTAGCTTGCTTTCAGGAAATTCAGAATCTAATTCTAAAGTCCGTTGGAATTTTGCTTTGGCTTGTTTGACATCTTTTAATTGTAACAATGTCATTCCTAAATAGAAATGAACAGCTGGATTATATTTATCAAGACGTACAGCATCTTCCAAGGCACGTTTTGCACGATATGGGCGGTTATCTTCTAAGAAAAGCTCTGAAAGCAATAATGCGATTTCTAAAGTGGGTTTTCCATATTTCTTTGCTTGGTAAAGCGTGTCAATAGCCTCTTTTCTTCTATCCAAGTTTTTTAATGCTCTTGCCATATTAGTAAAAAGACTTTGAGGTGGTTTTTTTGGACGAAACAAAGGTAATGCTTGTTGATATGCATCTAAGGCTTTGGACCACTTACGACTGGCGTGATGTGCGACACCTAGTCCATATTTCGCATGAGGTGATTGTGGAAAACGAGATGACAACTCTTCATAAATAATAATGGCACTTTTGTACTCCTTTTTGTCTAATAATGCCTGGCCAAGAAGTAGGCCTGGGTCAGGATGAACCACTGTTTGAATAGATTTTTTTAAAATTCTTTCAGCTTTCAGTTCCTCATTTTGCTCGTTCCAGACCAATGCCAATTCTATTGGGATTTGATGGGATTTAGAGAGTTCTTTTTGAGCTGCTTCAAGCACTTTTATCCCTTTTTTGATATCCCCATTTTTTCTGTGAGCACGGCTGAGTAAGATTGGAATTTCAGGATCTTTGTTGTCCAATCGTTTTGCCTGCTCAAAACTCTTGACTGCATGTTTGTAGTTATCAAGTTTAAACTCGATTAGACCCTTTTTCACCCACAACTCGGAGTTCTTCTTATTCAAACTTACTGCACGAGTGAATGCTTTCAGTGCTTCAGAGAGTAGCTTGAGATTAGTCAATGCTATGCCATAATTAGCCCATAATCCAGCATTTTGTTGCATCTCTTCATCATTTTTTAAAGCAGCTTCGAATTTTCTCCTCGCTTTTGTCCATTTCTTTCTATTTAATGCGAACATACCTGACCGTACAAGCTTTAGGGGGTCTTTCGTATCCTTTGTTCGAGAAGGCACGATAGTTCCTCAATGATCTATCTTCTTGGAATTGCATAAAAAGTCGATCGAAAAATCAAAAAATCAAACGGATGAAAGAGGTTTGATAAATTCATATAAAAGTTAGTTCATAAACTTATCGATTGTATTTCTT
>JAEOTU010000080.1 GCA_016839665.1 Candidatus Hodarchaeota archaeon | reverse complement strand
TCGAATCCAGACAAATGAAAGCGTTAAGCTTCAGATCAATGAATCAGAGACAAACCCTACAGGCCCGTTACCAAACCAAACTCGGGCTGTCAATCGGTACATGCACTTAGAACTTAATGGGACTGTTTCCATGAATGCAACTTTGTTCAAGAACTATACCAATAATGAACTAACTGGTCTTGGTAATGTTTCAACCTTCAGATGGGCATTCTATAACACTACCAAGCTTCAATGGCAATACACTGATCAAAATTGGGTTGAAATAACACCTGAAGGAGCCACTGTTCTCTGTAACACAACTCATTTCAGTATTTGGACAATTCTCTCACCAGAAAGCACAGAAACTCCTCAACAAAATCCTACCCCAGGAACACCATTTAATTCCCAGAATGGTACAGGATTTAGCGTTCAAGCTGGACAACAGTACCAAATCCAGACACAAAGCGGTTTTTCCTTACAACTGAAATTAAATCTTAGTTCCGAGATCTCAATGACTGAATATGAGAAATCCCCTAAACTTATGGCGCAACAAAAACATCAGATTCGTACACAAACCATTGCTATCGAAATAAACAATTCTGCTCAGATTCAAGCAAATCTTTCCTACGCATTTACAAATCAAATAAAAAATCAATTAGGTATTAAAAACATGGAAAAGCTTAAGTTTATGTTTTATAACGAATCCTCTGATGCCTGGGAAGCACCTAAATATCAGTGGTTAGAAGGAAATACACTCTATTGTAACACAACTCATTTTAGTCTCTGGACAATCGCAGAGGAAGAAGTAGAGGCAATAACAACTAGTACAACAGCTAGCAGTACTCCTGGTTTTACAATCTCTCTTTTAGTTTTGATATTGATTTCTACAATAATGCTGCAATATAAAAAGAGAGAGTAAATCTCTCTTTTCTTTTTTTTCAAGAGAAAACTATTTCGTGATTACTGCTTATAAGAACGTGCACGAATCTTCTCTTAGTTAGATGATAACTTCTGCATTATATAAAACACTGAACGAGAATCTTTAGGATTCTTTTTGACCATATCTATCTCTTTCTCATAGTTTTTGAATATTTTAAGAGCTTCTGGAACATCATTGTATTTTCGACGCAATTCCTTGAGTCGTCTTTCCAGTGGAGAATAATATTCTGTCCACCAGGCATCCTCAGGCAACAAAAAATACTCGATTAGTCTATAACCACATCTAGGGATAATTCTAAGTTTATCAGACATGTCTCTAATGCCATCATGAAGAACCAAGAATCCATTGGTTGTGAGTAGCCTTTTCCACTCTTTAAGCCTCATTTCAAAATCAATGAATTGTAATCCCTCTGCCCAAACGATCTCAAAGCTTTTGTCTGGGAAATCGATTTCAAATATAGAGCATTTCAAACTTTTCATTCGATCTGAAAAGCCTTCTTCTTTGACATTTCTATTAAGTGTATCTAGGACGGATTGGTCAATATCTATTCCTAATATTTCACCATCACTCAACTTTGCCAATTCAATAGTTACAACACCCGAACCACAACCAATATCAAGTATCCTTGGTTTTTCTAATTCAGGAAGCATCTGAAAAGCCTTTCTTGTGTATTTTATAAGATTCTCTCTGAATTGATCTGTATTTATTTCATCTAGCAAGTCCTTGGGCATTATTACTCAACTTGAAATTAGAAACCTCTGAGGTTATGCTTCATCTTGTGGGAGGAAGGTCTTCTCAAATAGGGTGTAAATTGTTCCTAATATGACTCCAATGGTGAATAGAACTAACAATAGTTCCAGGAGGTTTAATGTAAGAAAAATCCAGACGATATATACATGACCAAATGAAATATTTTGTGGTTCATTAAAAATAACTATACTACGTAGAGAGCTTAAAGCCAGAAAAGCCAATAAACCGTATAATATGAACATAACAAACCAGGTATTTCCTATCATCTGATATCCCCAAATTTGTAATGTAAATTGTCCGTTGCTATTTGAAATATTGAGACCCAGAGCTAACCAGAAAGGGAACCCCTTAAATTCTCCAAGAACATCATCTAGCCATCGTCCTCTCTTACTAGCTATTCCCTTCTTTCTGGCCAACTCCCCATCCATAACATCAATGATACTATCCAACCAGATACAAAACCCAGTACTAAATAATAAGAAAACATTATCTTGAGCAAAAACTAAAATTACAGCACCAATTAAATAGATAACAAATCCTAACCATGTCAGACGATTAGGAGTAATAAAGGGATAAGGTTCAACTAAATCAACCAATGGTCTTGCTACTCTTCTAGCGAATCGAATTGTAATATCTTCTTTCTTGTGAGAGTCTTTCTGACCTTTATCTGGGTTTGATTTTCCTATTGCGAGAATTTTTTGAAGCGACATGGTTAGTCCTTTTTTCTAATTATCATTACAGGGAAGTATCAGACGATTTCATCAGGATTTTCCTTGCAGGTTTAGTGTTGGATAATATTTCATTAAAACATAAAAGTTTAGCCTATAAATCATAATAAGCTATAGGATTTCCAAATCTTGGGGGAATATCCAATTGATTTCTGCTTGAGAGAGCCTCACGAATCATACAATTAATCTTCTATTAGTTAAAGAGAAAGAAGAATTTAAATAGTCGTGAGTAGATTAAATTATACTCCTCTTGGAGGTTAAAAAATGCATTTTGTTATTCTGGGAAAATATACAGAAGAGGGAGTCAAAGGTATGAAGGATTCACCTAAGCGGTTAGAGCAAGCAAAAGAAGTTGCAAAGTCATTTGGAGGAGAAATCAAACAATTCTATCTAACTATGGGAAGGTATGATTTCATTGTTATAGCTGAAGCCCCAAGTAACGAAGCAGTGATGAAATCTTTGATAACTGTTGGTGCTGGAGGAGCAGTTAGAACAGAAACATTGGTCGCGGTTCCAGCTGAAGAATTAGGAGAAATTCTCAAGGATTTGCCATAGAACTGTTAAGCATCATCCTTCACTTCCATTTTTTCTTTTTTTAATTCAAAAGATGACAAAACTACTAACTAGTGCTAGTGATAATCAAAAAAATGGAAATTGAACTAGATCCGATCTTATTTGAGGATAAATTAAATAACCAAAGATCGGATCAAGTCCTTCTTTTTTGTCTATAGGTATTCACTTTCTTCTGGTACACTCTTCCAGTTAAATAGAAGCACTAAACCACCTAGTAGTGCCATTATTATCCAGAAAAGAAACGTACTCTCTGGTCCTTCCTCTAGGAACAATAGTACTCCAGAACCAAAAGTTGTTATTGCAGAACCTACATATCCCCATCCATCAATGAATCCTGTTGCTGTCGAAGCTGCTTTTCTAGTTCCAAATTCCATTGGAATGGTAGATACTAATAATACATGTGGTCCAAAAGTAAGAAATCCTATTACAATAAGTAATGGTGCGCCAATTAACCAGTCTAACGGTGGTAAAAACATATAAACTGTCAATGAAACTGCTAAACAGAGGAAGAGAGCACTTATCAAAGGCATCCTCCTCCTATCTAGATATTTATCCGAAAACCAGGCGCATGTTAACGCACCAATAGTTCCTCCAATGGGAAAGGCTATAGTCTTCCATAATGGGAAAAAGTCACTACCAGTTACTCCTTCTGCTATGATATAAGGTAACCATTCAGTAATACCATATCTAACGATATTTAGACAAAATAATCCAAATGAGGCAAATAATACTGATCTATTTGTCAGAATACTTTTAATGGTATATTCTAATCCTAGATAAGTGTCTTCACGAACTCCTTTGATTGCTGTTTTTCCTGCTTTTTCTTCTTCAATAGTTGGCAGTCCAACGACTTCTGGAGCGCCTCTTACACGAATATAGTTATGAATTCCTGATGCAAGCATTATCAAACCTGCTATCCAGAAAGAAAACCTCCAATCTAGACCAATGGTCACGATTATCAACGTAGCAAGAATCCAAGAAACAGCACCTCCAATCTGATATGAGGTTCCTAGGAAACTTGACCATCTACCTCTTTTTTCAGGAGGATACCAATTTGCTACTGTTTTAACTGATGGGGCCCAGCCCATAGATTGAAAATAACCATTTAAACCCCATAATACAAACATCATGGTAACTAAGGAAGCAGAATCTCCAAAAATTGCATCAGCAAACCCAAATACTAAATTTATGATAGCTGACACTATTAAACCTACGCTGACTAATCGCCTTGAGCCTAATTTATCACCTAGTGCACCATTAACAAACTGGCCAATAGCATACATGATAAACATAGCTGAACCTACTAGACCAAATACCGCAGTATCTATACCAAATTCAGCCAATATAAATGGTTTAGCGATCCCAATATTTGTTCTACCTATATAATAGGTCATATAAGTTACCCACACGGTTACAAAAATACGTATTCGCCAGTAACGCCATTTTTCTTTTATGTCATTATCAACTGTGCTCATCTAATTTAACACCTTTAGTAATATTTGATAATTATAATATTCCTTTTTTTATCATATTTTTTGCGTACTCGAAATCTTGTGTTGTATCTATTTCCACCCATTCCCCTTCAATATCCACTGAATGTACAGGGAAACCTCGAAATACCAATTCTTGAACCATGTCTGTTAAGTATGCTAATTCAATTTTCGTTGCGTCGTGAAAACGTCCTTCAAATTTGCATGTTTTATTCTCTTTACTTCGATGATAATTTCGACGAAGAATCTCAGCACCTTTTTTCGAAAACTTAGCTAATCCAATGAACTCTCCATAAGCAGCATCTGGATTGAAAAATTTTGAGAGTCGAGTTACTAACCCGTTTTCAACTAAAGCTAATTCTGCCTCATCCGTTGGATGATCTGTACGTCCCTCGTATCGTTTAGCCCATGCAGTATCGATTATTAGGTTAATATCGTGTGGAGAATCCAGTAACTTCTGAACAACCTCTTTACTGTAGAGTATGTCACAATATGAAAAAATAAATCCTTTTTCCATGACTTCTTCTGCATAAAACAGTGATTCTAGAATATTATTATTTTCATAATTGTCGTTATCAAAGTAAGTTATATTTGGGAATGTTATCTGTTTTTTCTGATATCCTCTGACGATTGCAATATTATCAATTGCACAACTACGTAAGCATTCCAATGTTCTTTGCAGAATTGTTTTACCCTCAATTTCAAGCAAAGCTTTTGGTGTATTTTCGGTAAGTGGCCTTAATCTTGAACTTGGGCCAGCTGCGATTATAATTGCTTGCATGATATTTCTCTCAATCATTTTTTCCAAAATTTTATTCTCTTAAGACGTGTTTTTGGGTGTTCTGTAGTAAACATTTAAAAATATTGATTATTTTTCACACATATTTGTAGGAAAACAGGATGGTTGATTATGGTTTTTATTAAAAAGGTTAAATCGGGATCAAAAACATATTACTATCTTGTACAAAGCTATCGTGTCAATAACAATGTCTATCAAAAGATGATTAAACGACTTACCTCAGAAGAAGCGAATGATCCAGAATTTCTTACTACATTCTTAGAGCAGAACCCCGGGTATCAGAATAGTGGAATTAAAGCGATAATCCTAGCCGCAGGAAAATCAATACGTCTTTTTCCTTATTCACAAAATTTACCCAAGGGATTAATTCCTGTAGAAAACAAACCTATTCTTCGTCATATGATTGATACTCTTCACGCTTGTGGCATTAATGAAATAATTTTAGTAACTGGTTTTCAAGACAAGAAAATGAGAGAATTTTTCAAAACAGAAGTAAAATACATTCATAACCCCTTTTATACTGTGTCAAATATCCTTGCTAGTGTGTGGTTTGCTAGTAATGTAATGAATGGCCCGCTTTTTATTCTTTATAGTGATATTTTATTTCCAAAAAGCATTATAAATGACTTAATTAACGACGAAAATGATATTTCACTTGCAGTCACTTCCTCAATTATCGACAACGAAGCTGAGAAAGTTGTTCTTGAAGACGAGTATTTAATTGATATAGGAAAAGAGATTCCAAATAGTTCAACAAAATATGAATTTACTGGTATTGCGAAATTCAGTGAGAAAGGAGCTAATTACTTACAGAAAGCATTAAAAGAAATGGCACGAGAGGAGGGATTTATGGAATTATATTTCACAGCTGTAATAGAACGCCTCCTCCTCTCTGGTCACAAAATCAAAACAAAGATAGTGTCACCAGATCATTGGGTCGATATCGATTTTCCAAAAGATCTTCAGAGGGCAGAAAGAGAAATAGTTACAAACTTAGCAAACCTGTAAAATTGTGTGTGTGTATTCAGGGAGATCAATGATGATGAAAGATCTGAACAACGAAAAATTAAATAGAGAAAACCGAATTTGGAATCTTATTAGATGGATTTTTTGGACTTTTATGTTTTTAATAGCTGTTATTTCCCTTTTCTTACTGTACACAGAATTTTCAGGGTCGGAGATCTTTCTTTTCTACAAACCATTCTTAAGTACCATAAATTTCTTGTCTTTGAATCTCACGGTCATTTTATTTGCGTATTTTAGCATAATTAGTGTCTTACCTGTTACAAGAGAAGAAAAAGTTGGTCAAAAGGCGTGGGAAGACTGTTTTCGAGATCGAATAAAAATGAGTTATATTCTTGGACTAATGATTATCAACATGTTTCTATGGATTTGGTTCCCAATCACAGAATTAAATATACCAATATTTCAAGATAACATTTTTGGTGTTCTTATAGCACTATTAATATTCATACCATGTTCGATCATACTCTATTTTGCTTTGAAGCATGGAGGAACTGAACATATGAAACCCATGAAAGAAACGAAGCTTCACGAGGGGATTTATAATCATGTGCGTCATCCAGGGGTCTTAGGGGAAATGCCACTTTATATTGCAATTGGGTTCTTTATTAATTCGTTATTCATAACCCTCTGGGCAACCACGTTTGTTGTGATCTATGTACCATTATATATTTACTTTGAAGAAAAAGATTTATTTAAACGATTTGGCCAACCATACTTAGAGTATAAAGAAAGAGTAGGTGCATTAATTCCGAAGGTTTGGCGAAGAAATGAGTAACTTATCAACTCCTGATAGAAATTGCATCCCCTATAGTAGAAAGAAAGTCTATATGATTATAACTTTACCTTTAATGCTATTGATACTAATAGTATTTGGATTTTTATTCTTAATAAATCCTTTTTTTGGAATTATTTATATCTCATTTTGGCTTGGGGCAAATATTTTTCAATCCTATTGTTGTGAATATCAAGACTGCCCATATACTAATGGGTTTTGTCCAGCAGTGGCAGGAATTATTCCAGCAAGTAGAATTGCAAATCTACCGCTAATTAAGAATATGAAGAAATCAAAGACACGTTTTGATTTATTTGCAACCTTTGGAAGCTTATGTTTAATAGGATTGATAGTATTTCCATTATTTTTTATCGTTGAGTTAGGTATTATATATCCACTAGGTTACATAATCTTCATTTTGATCTATGCAATGTTATTCTTGTGGAATGTGTGTCCTGTATGTGCTATTCGTGGTACCTGTCCCGGAGGAAGGTTTTCATCCACTTTAAGAAATCTATTTGGAAAAAATTGAGTGAAATAAAAAACTCCTTCTTATGGTCTATTCTGTATACTCGTGATAGTATTTCAACAGAGTTGGGATGATTGACTCTTCATTCATTCGGTGATGGAGTTTTGCTAATTTAAAAAAGGAGTTAAACGTGGATTATAGTTTTCTACATTGTTAAGTTTGAAAATGGACTAATGATGATGAGCTATTCCCTCTAGAAAAGCATGATAGTCTTTTGGTCTCATCAACCTACCAAAAGCTCGTTCAACAACTTCACTGAGAGCAGGGTGGATATGCATACCTCTGGAGATTGGATGACTGCTTCGATCTGGTGTATACATGAGACTGATGATTTCCTGGATCAAAACGCTTGCTTGGGGTCCAATGATGTGTGCTCCTAAAATGCGTCTGTTCTTATCAAGGATGACTTTTACGAAATAATCCTTAACATCCATTGCCATTCCTTTTGCTGTATCTTCGTACTTTTGATAACCAATGATAATGTTATCGTCCCCATATTCGGCGATTGCTTCCTTTTCACGTAAACCTACTCTTGCAATTTCAGGATAAGTGAAGACTGCGCTGGGTATGGCATGATAATCTACTTCCACTTTATTTTTGAGTACAGCATTATAGTAGACCACCATTGACTCATAATTTCCTACATGTTTGAAGAGATGGCTCCCGTTGGCATCTCCAAAGGCCCATATGTTTGGTTGAGATGACTCAAGATATTCATTTACTTTAATCCATCCTTTCTCATCAGTATCTATTCCTGCTTTCTTAGGTTTCAAGATGTCACTATTAGAGCCTCTACCTGAAGCAACAAGAACTTCTTCGGCCTTAAAACTTACCAATTCGCCACTAATTCTATTTTTAGCAGTAATTATTTTGATATTTCCGTTAATTTTGGCTGTAATGGCTTCATGATCCGTAACGATCGTCATATGCTTTTCTAGTTCTTTCTTTGCTAAGGCTGAAACTTCAGGTTCTTCTTGGGGAAGGAATTGTGGATTTCTTCCAATGATAGTAATTTTTGATCCCATCGCAGAGAAAAAGTGTCCATATTCTGCAGCAATGTAACCTCCTCCAATAATTATCATGCTTTCGGGAAGCCTTTTGATATGTAAAATGCTATCACTGGTATGATAACCGATTTCTTCTAGTCCAACAATAGGAGGTATGATAGGTTTTGATCCTGTACAAAGAAAAATCATTTTTGAGGTAATTATTTCATCTCCTACTTTAAGCTCATAAGGGGCAACAAATTCTGCCACTGTGGGGTAAAAATCAATGTTCCTCGTATGAGAAAGGCCTCCCCGTATGTTTTCAATATCCTCATCAATCAACGAACGCATTCGAGCCATAATTTCAGGAAAATTGACGCTATTAATTTCAATATCGATTCCAAGATCTCTAGCGTGTTCAATCACGCGAACTAATTCCGCTGGATAGAGCAAAATCTTAGTAGGAATACACCCACGGGTTAAACAAATTCCGCCTGGCGCGTCTTTGTCAATAACTGCAACTTTCGCGGATGGATTTTGTTGCAGAATTGGACTCACCAGATTCATGGCAGAACCAGTTCCAATGACTATAAAATCATATGTCTTCATTCCAACGCCTCGGGAATACTATACATGTAAAACTGAAAATTATCTTATGATAGGGAGTAAGAGTGGGATTATATTAAGAATACCTGTGATATCTTCGAAAAATCGCAAATTTCTATTTACTTATCCTAAAGCACTTGATGTCTGTCATCTGATGTTTCCTATAATGAAAATCCTTTCATGTCTTTTCAAAAAAGTGTCCAAATTTATTTGCCCAAAAGCTCGCATCCTGTACTTCAGGAACACATTTTTTCTTTGTTAGTTTGTAGAAATTATTCATTTCATATTCTAGGTCGTGAAACTCGACTATCTCCTTGTCAAGATCAATGATAGAAAATGATGTATTACCTGTACCATCACGAGGTTGTCCTACGGAGCCAGGGTTGAGAATAATCCTGTCTTTTTCAAATGAAAACTGTAGTGGAAACCTTGTTTGCTTTTTTTCAAGGAAATCTTCGATTAAAGACCAAGACAAAAATTTCTCTCTCCTAATAAGAAATCGGCGATGCGTATGACCAACCATTATTATATCTGCGTCCTCCGCTTTTTTATCTTGTTTCAAACGATCAATGGTAACATTGGGTTCTTGTAGAGGAGGAGGTAAGAGATATTTTCCAACGTTTTCTCTCCTTCTAATTGAGGGAGTTCCATGAGTGATGTAGAATTTCTTTTGATCTAATTGGAATATTTGTTTAAACAGGAGGTTTTTAAGGAATTTAAAATGTTCTTCCTTAATCTCTTGAGCATTTCGATCCAACATCACTTCTGCAGACCCCCGAAACTTAAATGTCTTTAATATCTTGAAATCTTTCTCTGAGGGATCTTGTTTGTGGTAGCTATATCTAAAACGAACCCCTAAATCATGATTTCCAAGGCAAAAAAAATGAGGTAGAGAGTAATCAAGGAAAACATTAACACATTCTCGTGGTTGAGGACCATAACCTACAAAATCACCTAAACAGATCAATACATCAATTTTTCCGTCCAAAAATTGCAATACTGTCTTTAAAGCATAATAATTAGAATGTATATCGGAAATTAAACCGATTTGCATGATGGATTTCCCCAAAATGAGTATGAAATTAGATTAAACATTCTTATAACAATACTCACAGAGTTAGTTGAATAAGTTCTACAATAATACCTAAAGTCTTCTCTGTGTCTAGATAAGCAAATTTGACCATTTCTTGAACTATCCCCCTCTCTAATACTTTAATTCCCTCTTTCTCGAGTCTAATCAACTCTTCCTCTATATCTTCAACAATAAATCCTAAATGGTGCAGTCCTTCACCTTTATTTTCAAGAAATTCGGAATGAATAGTTTCTCCTTCAAGAACTTGAATTAATTCTAGTTGTACATCACCTAACTGGAATAATACAATCTTTAACTTTGCAGAATCAATAGTAGAACTAGTAGGAGATTCCAAGGTTAAGAAAGGCTCTATTCCGAATAATTTTTCATAAACCTTCACTTTTCTTTCCATATTTTTCACTACAATTCCAATTTGATCAATCTGGGAGAATTTGGAAAAAACTGGTATCTCTTCAGCCAACATTAAACCTCCAAACCAAGTTTATTTTCTCATATAATAAGATTTTACCCTTTTCACAATTGAAATTATGATTTTAGTGATGAAACTTTTTTATAAAAAGAAAGAATAAAGTCACATGAAAATGATTTATCTAGGAACCGCAGGGTGGTCATATGCCCATTGGCGTGGTAGCTTTTATCCACGACAAGTGGGAAATGAACTTGAGTTTTATAGCCATTATTCTCTTCTAAATGAAATCAACACAACTTTTTATCATATTCCATCAGAATCAATGGTTCGAAGATGGTATCATGTCACTCCTGACGATTTCATCTTTAGTGCTAAACTCATTAGGGAGGTCACTCATGTATCACGTCCCACTTTTAAACCTCATAAAATTACGAGATTCTTCTCCCGTATGCAAAACCTTGAAGAGAAATTGAAATTAGTATTAATCCAATTCCCCCCCCGATTCCGCAAGACTACAGAAACTATCTCGTTTCTATCTCAGGTTCTCGATATATGTGCCTCTCTGTTTTCAGGAAGTATTGTATTGGAGCTCCGAGACAATTCTTGGTTCAGTGACGACTTCAAAGATATTTTAGTTGAAAAGGCTATTACATTAGCTGATACGACCACACTCAGAATTCCACAAGAATTTCAGAATCAAGACGTTCCTCTCTATTACATTCGTCTTCTTGGAGATCGCATGATTATTCCTGACGAAAAATTAGGAAAATTTTTTCTGGATAAAAAAAAGGAGCGAACGGACTGGGCACGTAAGCTGACAGAACTCAGTAATATTTATGATAATGTCTATGTACTTATAAACAATCGATTTTCTGGGTATGCTATCAATGACGCTATTGCTATTCGAAGAATACTCGCCACTGAAAACATCAAAGCTAAAGGTTTTGAACAAGCTGACAAATATGTAGAAAGACAAATGAGCCTTAAAGAATTCTTTTAAAGAAAGAAGATTAAAGGTCATAAAAAAATATAGAGCATCTTAAATTGATGTTCAAGTAAAGGATTATTTGGTGGGATTGGCTTTTAATGAAAGCTTGGACCATATTTAAGCTGTGGTTGTTAGTCTGTGCAATCGCTTTTGGGTCATATATCCTGTTAGAAAGTTTGTTGGAGTTTGTCGGTGTTAGTGAGCAGTATTCCAGTGATATATCCTCCATAGGTCTTAATTTTTTTGAGTTAACCACGGTTGTCGGTTCTAGCCTATTCTTTGCAACGTTATTCTGGATCATAATATCTAAAATTCTGGAAATTGATCTTGAACAGAAAATAATCAAACTCTTGCTTGAAGCTCTTCAGTTGTGGCTGGTCATTCTCGCTTTTGTAGTATTTTTAGTCATAAACGAAAGTATTTTCTCTATTATTGTCAAAGGATATCCTTTCTCTATAACCGAAAGACCAAATGATATCATTGATGTCCTTTGGGTCGATTTGATGATTGTCTTTCTCTTTTACACCGTAATTGGCTTTCAAGCAATAAGGAAAACTTGGCAATATGATAATTTCATTCGAAGATTTATCATTGATTATGGTCAAATTTTACTAATTTCACTCGAATTTGCTTTACTATTACTTCCTAGTGGTTGGCTAACTCAGGTTAATGAAAACACTATTACCTTTCTCTTTTATTATCTATACTGGTCTCTGTGTCTCAGTTTTATGATCGAATATTTTTGGTGGTTCAATCAACAGATAAAAATTAGAAGAGATGAAACAGGTAAAGATTACAGTCCTGAAATATTTATGGTACAAATACTCGGTTTGTTTGCACACTTAATATTATTTTTTGCGTTAATTCCAACCCCATTTTATCTATTTCTAACAAATTCATTGATTTTCTGGTTCATTCTGGTGGTAGTTCTCATTCTTGAGTCTTTTGGAGTCTTAATATACGACCTTTTAGCTATGGTGGGTGTTTCAGAGCGTGTGGCACAAGTAATTGAAAATAGCACTCAACCATTTCGACACAAGATTAATGCGGTAATGGCAAGTAGGGGAGCAGTTTTCAACTATCCTCCTCCAACTGGTATATTAAACGGCAGAGAGCGTGGTGGAACACCAATTGACTCTAGACAACGTAAGGTTACATTGAAAATAGCTTGTGGTCAATGTTACCATGTATTTATAGTAAAAACTGTAAAAAAAGGTTCAAAGATACCAAGCTTTCCTTGTCCTATTTGTGGATCGTTAGCAACCACTCCCGTCTGGGAATAGATAGAGTATCATTCCTCTATTTCCTCTCTTTTCTTCTTTTTTCGAACCCGCTTGAGAAGATATCCAGAAGGAAGCGCTATTAGAATAAACTCGAAAAATGGTGCAAGAGCAACCCCTTTCTTGATGGAAAACGCCTGATACGAAGTATCTTCTACTGTAAGACCCTCTGAACAGGTTACAACAACGTGAACCAGATATCATCTTCTTCAATACTCCTCCATCGTCAATAAGAAGTACTTTATTTCCTTGCATCCTGTTGTAGTAGAAATTTAATTGTTAACTAATAATTTTTCCAAGTGTTTTTGTTAAGTGTATTGTGAGAACAAGTCAATTGAATTTAACAACAAATTTTATTAACTAATGTTTTATCAACTAAGGTTTAAAGGGATTTGATAGGTTATTCTACATGAATTTAGATGATTTAGATTTCTATCTAGATCAAGGGGTGCAATTCTATCGAACCCGCCAATACGAACAAGCTTCTGTTGCTTTTCAAAATGTCATCACACGTGCGACACAAATCAATAACCTAAAAGCTATTATTTATGCTCATATGGCTATTGGCGATTGTTATTTCCATTTAAACGATTTGGACGGAGCACAATCCCGTTTTGAGCAAGCACACTCCTTATCAGAACAGATAATTGATAAAAATGCTCTTGCGCTCTCCTTGGTAAATCTAGCAAAGGTTTTATACATCAAAGGAGGGTATACATCAAAAGCAGGATATTATCTAATTGAAGCAATTCAAATTTTCAATGAACTCGATGATAACTTAGGATTACTTTATGCTTATAGTATAACTGGAGACTTTGAAGCAAGTCAAGGAAACCGTGAGATAGCAAAAGAGTATTTTGAAAGAGCCTCAATATTGGCCCAATCTTTGAATAATAAACCCCTCTCTCGACACTTTCGCAAAAAGTTAGGTAAATAAGACCCTGTTAAAATCATAGATTAAAGATGAATAAGAAAAGGTTTTATAATAGTTCTAAGCTTGCGATCCTTTCTTTAACATTTTTGATCTTGTTTGAATTGATTAAATCGATATATTCCAAAACTAAAACGGGTTCTGAGGGATTAACTCGCCAATTTGCTGGATAGAGATCAACAATGAATCCCCGTAAGGCCAGACTCGTACAAACATTCCCAAGCATGCCTAAAATATTTGGAAAATTCATCAATGGTTCTCCAGTTGACTCTGTAGTTATTAAAACTGGGATAGAATAAGAAGAAGTTGCTATCTTCGCAAATCCAATTACTGGCGGTATTTCAATTATAATATGATCCTGAAGAGTTTGATTTAATGTTACGGTTAAGACTCTTCCAAACTCATCTAAAGTTAAGTGATGAAGGACAAGAGTTGCTAAATCCTTATTGAAATAGGGTTTTATGACAACCTTTTTCTTGCCACATTGGAAGCTCCATGCGAAAAGAGTGTCTTTTCCTCCCGGATATAGTTTCCCATTAAGTCTGCTACCCAATTTTTCCTGTAGTAACTGAATAGTTTCTTTAGTAAAGGGTTTACCTTTAGTAAATCGGACCATACTTTCTGAGAGACCAAGGAATGTTTGGATAACAGTTTCATCAACGTCACTTCGATATTCGGGAAAGATTCCAAGTGAAACATTTGACGTTAAAGACTCATTTTGAAGAATTGTTTGAGGAGATATCATCTGCAACCAAACTAAAGAGAGAGGTCTATTAAAGAATAACTAGATAATTTGTTCACAGAAAAAGTTACCATAAACCGCCTATATTCACAGATCAGACAGTTCAAAACCGACTAAAAACCCTGATTACAACAATGTTGAGATAGAGAGATTAAAAAACATAAAAATAAAAGAAGGAGTCATTTCAAGTGAAATGCTCCTATTCAAGCGTCTGAACTGAAGAGCCGTCAAGATTTTTGTTTTATTTGTTGAGGGGCCTACTCAGATCGAAGAATTAGTTTTAATAGATCATATTAACAATTGTTAATTATAACTAAATTATTCAGGAAAAGATTAAAATGGATATTAAAATAGATCTACCAACGGAATTAGTTGATTTCTTTAAATCAGCTTCTGAAATGTTTGATTGGGGATTTGATTCTTCCGAGAGTATGTTAAAGCATGTTTTATTGGAAGGATTAGAGCATAGACTTGAACATATGGCTGACTCCCAAAATACAGAACAACATAAGAATTTACACAGTCTAATTGACGAGGAACGTCTCAAATGTCATTCTGATGAGTTTTTATCACGAATCCAAGGTGAAGAAACGAAACAAATCACAGAATGAACTAGTAGACATAATTTCTAAAGAACTACACTCCTTGGGAAAAGAGAAGTTCGACTCAAGAATTCTCAACGATTGAGTTCTTCCTTCACATTTTCACCAAAATGCTTAATTGTTCTAGCTGCAAATCAATTCTTATATAAAATAGCAATAATACACTGATTACAGGAAAAACGAACCCATAAATGATAAGATGAAGGAGAGTAAGAAGTAATGTTCAAGAAGATAAGCAAAGAAGCAGAAAAAATGAAGAAAGATGCTGAAAAAATAGGCAAAAAAACTGCT
>JAEOTU010000079.1 GCA_016839665.1 Candidatus Hodarchaeota archaeon | reverse complement strand
TGTGGGAAACGAAGCGAAAAAGTTTCTTTAACTTTCCTAGATCCAGTAAAAGGATTACCTCTCTTGAGCTAATACTCTTCCAACTTCTCTTTCACGAGAGGGTTTTACATTTTTCTGTGAAATCTTTATGATCTAATGATTCACCTATTTTTAGTACAAACGGAGGGGAAAAAACTGGATCTATTCGATAAAAATCAGGAATACTCAGGATATTTTTGTCATGTGTAGCAATTTTCTCGACATTGCTATCTTTCATTGTCGCCAAGATTGAAGCGTCTCGTCCACCAATACCATACGGTCTATATTCTCCTAAGAGAGTCATAGTTTCGGTAAGCAATCGTGCATCAAAATCCACTATTTTCACTTTCTCCATAGCAATGATGCCTAATGCTGCATTATAGGCTAATGTATAGTCAACAGAGGTCTGTCTACTGATTGAATGAAGTACTTCTAATGGGATGATAGTATTGAGTACAATTTGTGTATAGCTTTGTAAAGCTCCTTCCTTACCAAATAACCAACTCTTCACATTCTTTGATTCTGGAGCGTGAGGATCATAACTATATATCCAAATCATGGAATCAATCGTAATGGTCATTAATATCTATCCCTCAGAATAATTTTTCAAACTTTATTGGTGAGCTGATTTCATTGGTCAGAGATTTACTGATATTTTTGGAGAGAGTTTCGAACTCTTCTGTTGTAATTACTTTTTTAATGAGAAGAATATTTTTGATGACAAATAGATTAAGTTCCACACCAGGGGATAATCCCAATTTTTGTCTTAGCTCTTGGGGAATGGTTATCCTTCCTTTTTCATCGATCGCGACTTTCATAAAAACCACTAAGTGGGTTCAAGTGGGCATAACATATAAGCCTTTCTAGAATTAAAAAAATACATGGATGTCCGATTCATCGAAGAAATTGAGGAAATGTCTGTTTTTTCAATTCACCAGAGAAAAAACAAGGACAATAATCAGAGGAAATAGGTGTTCCTCTATCGATTCAGATGAAGAAATAAAAAAACGAAGAATGCAGTGTGAGAACGAAAACCTAATATAAAGGCGAGTCGGATCCAATGTAATTACGCTTAATTCAGAGAGGACTATACATGAATGGATTTAAGAAGACGACTGTAATCGTTGTAACTGTCATTCTAATCTCACCCTGTTGTATTGATGGCAAGACCAATACAACGGAAAGTAAGGGGTCACAACCCCATAATCCAATTTTATTTCTTCATGGATGGACGAAATCATGGATGGATTGGGTTTTCATGAGGTTGTGGTTCAAAAATGATGGGTGGCCAAACTCCTCAGAATTCTACTCTGGTTATGCCTATGATTTTGATGATCGAAATAACTGTTCGGTTCAAGCCAATATCAACAATGCTTACAAGATCAAACAATGGGTGGAGGAGATTTTAAATGAGACTGGTGCAGAAAAAATCGATTTGGTCGGTCATAGCATGGGGGGATTGAGTAGCAGGTATTATATCAAATTTTTGGGCGGAATTGATACAGTTGATGACTATGTGAGTCTGGGGAGTCCGCATCATGGTGAATTACTAACTACTTGCGGATCAACGGGAGTTAATGCACTGGCTATTCTCCTAAATGAGGGTGATGAAACACCAGGGGGTATTCTTAATGATACTTTAGGAGATCGGGTTGACCCTATTTTGGGTGCCACTTATAATAGTACTCATATTCCAGGCACGGTCAATTATACCTCCATTTATAGTCGAGACGATGAAATTGTTCCAGAAATATCTTCTGCACTTGATGGAGCACACAATATTGAGGTGGAAAACTTAGGCCATTCGCAACTATTTAAAGAGGAGTCAATGTATGAACTGGTGAAAGCAGCTGTCGATGATCCGCTCCCCCCCACTACAACCACGACCACAACTACTTCATCTACAACCAAAACTACAACAACGACTATTACTACAACCATAACAACTACCAAAGAAGCTTCCCTCGCATTCATTCATGTGGTGGCGGCTATGAGTTCATTGGCGCTCATCCAGATTCCTCTAAGAAGACAAATCAAGAGAAAGCGCAAATGAAAAGGGGTTAAGATCTTAATACCAATATCCCCTTTTTTCATTTTTGAGATTTTGATTATATAAACTACAAAGAGTATATCAATCTAGAGGTGAAGGAGTTTAATGGTTGGGATTTCGAGTATATAAGCAACGAACAAAAGATTATTTGACGGAAGTGTTATTATGACAATTTCGTCAACAAAAACAACCGAGGGAAAAATAGAACCCTATGGTAAACTATCAGGTCACCCACGTGAATGGGTAGATCGAACAAAGAATACACCGACCGATATTTTTTCAATCGGAGGTGATACACTTAATGCATTACAGCTTAAGTGGGTGCAGCACATGTTTAATTATTACCGTCCACAAGTAAAAGCACTGGACAAGTTGGCAACAGAACAGGGCATTGACACAATCGAAACATTAGATGATGTCGTTCCAGTCTTATTTCAACATACTGCTTACAAATCGTATCCCCTAAGCCTCATCGAAAAGAAACGATTTGGAACACTGACAAAATGGTTTGATAAATTTACCACACATGACCTTTCATCATGCTATGATGTCAAAGCGAATTCAATTGATAATTGGTTAGATCAAATTGAAGAGATTTCAGGTTTAGAAGTAGTCCACTCTTCAGGGACATCTGGTAAACTGTCATTTCTACCACGTAGTGACGCTGAAATGACTAACTATCTTAATGGTTTCTTCATGTGCCTGGAAATCATGTCAGGATACAATTTCCACGAGAAACGAATGCCTTTCGTAGCCCCAATTTTTCGTTCAGGCAGGCAACTCACACAACGATTAGTCCAACTGATAGGGCCACTGATTGCTGACGGTGAGGAGGACTTTGTGACTGCATTTAATTTCCCAATGAGCGCAGATTTCATGTCTTTAGCTGGTAGAATCAAGTCAGCCCAAGCTAAAGGCGAATTAGGAAAATTACAACTCCTAAAAGCAATGAAGTGGAACAAAGGGGAACTGATTCGGATGAAGCGAGCCATGCCCAAGGCAATGGAAGAATTCTATGAACGGATCACCACAGAGTATGCAGGAAAAGAGATATTCCTTGCTGGTACGTGGCCACAACTTGTCCCACCCGCATTAGAGGGTATCGAAAAAGGTATCAAAGGTATCTTTTCACCTGAATCAGTAGTATTAACAGGTGGAGGTATGAAAGGAGAAGTGTACCCCGACGGATGGTATGAGAGGACCTGCGAATTCTGGGGATTCAAGCAAATCCGAGACGCCTATGGTATGACTGAAATGACAGGTGGTGGCGCACCGAGCTGTAAATACCATCACTACCACATAGCTCCCTATCACGTCCCATTTGTATTAGATCCTGACACGGGTAAGCCCTATCCTCGTGAAGGAAAACAGACTGGTCGGTTTGGATTCTTGGATATCTTAACTGAAACCTATTGGGGTGGCTTCATCACGGGTGATAAAGTCAATATCCACTGGGATGAATGTCCATGCGGATTAAAAGGACCGTGGATAGAAAACAATGTCATTCGCTACAGTGAGGAACAGGGTGGTGACGATAAGATCTCTTGCGCTGGTGTCACTGAAGCCCACGAGAACATGCTAGACTTTCTTACCGAAGAGGAGGACTAGTCCCCTTTTCTCCTTTTTTTTATGAGAAAAAATTGAGTATCTGATTTTGACAACAAATCACATTTAATTAGCTCTAGTCAATGACCTTATTTGTAAAAAAATCACGTTTTACTGTTTCACGAGAACCTCCCCACCCTCCAATCCATTCTCGACTTTCATACATAATTTTGCATCCTTGTTTTTTAAGGTGAATGGCTAATTCTTTGGGAAAATCATCTACCTGGTATTCTCCTAACCATAGTTCATTGAGGTTAGATAGCTGTCTAAATGATTCAGGTAGAATTGGTAGGCTATTATTATTTAAATTCAATTTTTTGAGGTTTTTAAGATTTCCAAACGACTCGGGGAGAGTTTTTAACCAATTACTCCTCAAATCTAACTGTTCAAGCATTGCAAGGTTTCCAATTGTGTCAGGGAGGGTTTTCAACCTTGTACTAGACAAATCCAATTCCTTAAGCTTTTTCAGCTTACCTATTGAATCGGGAAGAGATTTCAACTCGTTTCCATATAACCAGAGCTGATTGAGGTTGACCAAGTTTCCAAATGAATCTGGAAGAGCTTTTAGTTTATTACAACCTAACCACAACCGTTCAATTTTGGTAAGGTTACCAAATGATTCAGGAAGAGAAGTTAGTTTATTCCACATCAAATTTACTTTCTTTAGATTAATGAGATTACCAAACGAATCTGGAAGAGAAACTAATTCGGTATGTTCTATTCTCAGGTTTCTGAGGTTTACAAGACTTCCAAACGATTCAGGAAGAGTAGTCAATCCTCTGAGTGTTATTTCTAAGTCTTCAAGCTTGGGAAGACTTCCAAACGATTCAGGAAGTGAATTCATCTGGGTTCCGCTCAACCATAGGCTTGTTAGATTAGGAAGATGACTAAAAGATTCGGGGAGAGCTGTTACTTTAGCGTAATTCAAATACAAGTATTCAAGCTTAGCGAGATTTCCAAATGACTCTGGGAGAGACGTTAAGTTTGTCCAACGTATCGTTAAGTTCTTGAGATTGATAAGATTACCGAATGATTCAGGTAATGAACTTAGATCGCTGATGGATATGTCTAAAGATTCTAGATTGGTAAAAGTGTCAAATGACGCTGGCAGAGAGGCTAAATTCTTTCCTCTCAAACTCAGTTTTTTGAGGGACGATAACTGTAGAATCTTCTTTGGGAAAGATTTCAAGTTATCAAGTGATAATTTTAACTCTTCAATCTCAGTTAAGTCCCTAAGAGAATCTGGAAAGGATTTCAAGTCATCCCTATTTAATGATAATTTTTTACCATTTTTTGTCAATGTTAAAACATCACTTAATGATTTAATTCATTTAGATAACAACGTTGGGTGTATTCATCCAATCCCATTCGCAAAAAAATTTGGGGATTAAGATATTTTACGCTAAGATGTCTTTCAACATTGCTCCTCGACTGATGACAGTGAATTCGGTAAGGTAGCACCTACCAGGATAAAGCCTGATTTCGAGTATAAATACCTAGCAAACAATTACTATTGATTTTCAACTAGTAGGTGAATAATGAATGCAGACAGTATTGGAGAAAACAAAGAGTACCCAAGACCTGGAAGAATATGAAATACCCATCGTGGCTCGGGGGAAAATCATTAATGACTATTCAAAATCATTTGGTGGGCGCTATGGGGCAGCTTTTAAGACACCAGATGCTAAAAAATATCTAAGAGATATCGTATTATCCAACCCTTCGACATTGAAGGAATTGTACGACATTAGCATTGAGGAGATCTTGGAGTTTCTCAACGACCTTGGACAGCGTCTTATCCTAAGCGAGAATGAATATTTGAAGGACGCGTACAAGCTGGCATTAGAAGCCAGTGGTTTAACGCATGGTGTATTATTGACTACGTATAGTGTGCTGCCAACATTCTTTTCTAAAGAAGCAATTAGAGAAATGCTTGAAAAACGAATAGGGATAGACTATTTGGAAAAATGGGTTCCTACTAAAATGAATGATGGCCGAACAGTCTCAGTCAGGGCGTTTGGCGCAAGAACAGTCCATGTTATTGCTGGAAATGTGCCACTTGTTGCTGCAGGGACTATCATCCGCGGTTGTAGTACCCGTTGTGACTCAATAATCAAGTTACCGTCGAACGACCCACTCACTGCCACTGCTATAGCGCGTACTATGTACGAGATGGAACCAAACCACCCTCTGACCAAACATGTCTGTGTTGCGTACTGGAAGGGAGGAGACACAGAGTTCGAGACAAGCTTTTATCATCCAGGGAACATAGAGAAAATAATCGCATGGGGGGGGGCTGCTTCGGTTAAACACATCACTAAATACGTTGGTCCTGGCATAGATCTCATAACTCTTGATCCAAAATTGAGTACTTCGATTATTGGGGCTGATGCATTTCAAGATGAGCTGACTCTCCGAACAGTAGCTCAAAGAGCCGCAATAGACGTCGGTACTTTCAATCAAGAAGCGTGCGTGAACTCTCGAGTCATCTACGTTCAATCTGGTACTGATACTGAAGGAATCCGAAATATCAACCAATTGGGTGCATATCTCTACTATGCCTTGACTAATCTCCCTGCACACATTTCAACCCCTCCTAAATCATTTGATTTAGGCCTAAAAGCCCAATTGGATGGATTACGCATGGATGATGAATTTTTCAAGGTGATAGGCGGTGAGCAAAACGAAGGTGCTGTCATTGTATCACAAATTGATGAACCAGTCGATTTTTCCCAAGAATTATGTGGACGGGTGGTCAATCTGGTTCCAATCGACAACCTGCAACAAGCTGTCAAGTCGGTGAATGCCTATACCCAAACCATTGGAATTTTCCCTGAAAAACTGAAATATTCCATTCGGGATGATCTAATACTCCACGGAGCACAAAGAATCGTCTCTCTTGGCTTTGCTCCAAGTGCCAGCGTTGCTACACCTCAGGATGCAATAGAGCCTCTACGACGTATGTGTAAGTGGGTTATGGATGAGTCGTCAGTTTCAGATTAAAGCTCTCTTCGAAAAGGAGGATCGAATAAGAGAAGAGGGCAATACCTATGGAGGAATGTCAGAATCAGGTCAAGGATCAACTTGAGGAAGAGAAACTCTTCTTCTGTCTAGTTACTAAAGAATTTCTTGACAATTGTCCAGTAAAATGTCCTTATTATGTCCAAGGTCCTTCTATTCCCATGGATTTAATCTATCAACATAATTTAGAAATGGAATGTCCTAATTTTCATTTAATTGCTTGTCTTACACCCCAAGACCAACATCTGCTCATCTGTGGAAAAAGTGGAGACTATCCCGATTGCAGCCATTGTCCATTAGTTCGACATGACAAATCTGGAGAAGGTAGTAATTCTATGGCAACTGACTGATCATTTTAGGGGTGGAAAAACGCTTGCTACGAAAAGTGCTGGACAAAAATTTCAGTAATTATCACGATGTTTTATTTGTTTATTACAGAGCATTAACTTTATCAAATCGCGATTTGAGGTTTTTCTCCAGTTCTTCCATGTCCTAGAACAGGAAGATTTTACAAAAGGTTTTAATAATACAATTCAGGGAATTTCAGATCCTAGGTGAAATTATGCAATTTGATCTAAATGAGACTAAAGGGGTTCTTGGGATTTATTGTGTTGGTGCAGCTTTGGGTTGTTATCTTGCATTCTTTTATTATTCAATGATGGAAGCAACACTTGAACATACGATAGCTGCTTTTGCATTCGCAGTAATCGGAGGTATTTTCTTGGTTGTTGGCGCTATCATGCTTATGTTGAATGCCCAGGTAATGAAAGAAGCTAATAATGTTCGAAATCCAAATCTAAATCCCGATACGATCGCACGATCATTAATAGTCATAACAGTGATAATTATTGCTGTATTAGTAGTTTTAAGCCAAGTAATCAGTACTTAGTTACTCACTTCTTTTAGTCCAGAAATACAACCTGGTCTACTGACGTGTGCTCGTTTTTAGTATCGTGGATACACTCGAATATTAAGGGCATTAGTCTTAGAGTCTTATTCATACAATAATAATTCTCCAGTGATTACAATGCCTGAAAACAAGGGAATAATGAAAGAATTAACGCGTCAAAGTCACGAAATTCTAAAAAAGAATCGAATTTCTACCCCTGATTCAAAATTTACCGTTGCAAGTTTAACAAACCCAATCTACGCAGAAATGCAAGCATTTTGGGATAGTTGTTTTCATGCGTATATTTTAGCCTCACTAGAACCCGCAATAGCTCAACAAGAGATATTAGCTTTACTGAAGCATATGGATAGAGAGGGATTTATTCCTCACATGATCTATTTTACAGGTCGAGGAAAAGTCGTTCCCCCAAAATATCAATCAATTCTAGATACGTTTTGGAACTCTCCTTTCCATTCTAATTTAATTCAACCACCTGTTTTAGCGTTAGCTGTGTCACAGATCTTTGAAAAAACAAAGGATATCCAGTTTTTAACAAATGTAATACCTAAACTTGAAAAATATTATCAATTTTTATCACAAACCAGAGACCATGACAAAGACCATCTTTTGGCGATTATTCATTCTTGGGAAAGTGGCTGGGACAACTCTCAACGGTGGGATGTTCTATATAACGTAAAAACAGGAGAAATAAAGGAAATAGATCGCCAGAAAGCGGAGTTGATTAAAGCATATCAAACAGTCAATTGGGAGATACAAGATATTTTTGATTTAGAGTTATTTATTGTCAAACCAATCGATTTCAACGTTCTATATGCTTGGAACTTGGAAATTTTATCAAATCTCTGTAAGAAAATACATCGGAATCATGAATTCTTTAAAGAAAAAGCACATTTGACCAAAAAAGCAATATTTAGTAAGATGTATGATGGTACAACATTTTTTGATCTCTATAGCAATAATGAGCTATCCAATGTATTTTCAGCAGCGATGTTTTTTCCTATGTTACTTAATCATCCTTTTGACTATACAGACATACTAAGTACATATTTAGTTGATAGAAACCAGTTTAATTCACCTAATGGAATTTCTACTACACCTCTTAACCATCCACTTCATTCACCCAATGAATATTGGCGGGGCAATATCTGGATCCAAGTCAATTGGTTAATATTTCGAGGACTTCTAACTCAAATGAAGATTAAACTGGCAAGAGAATTGGCGTCGAAAATATTTCACTTACTGTATCACAATGGTTTTTGGGAGTATTTCAATCCTCTTACTGGCGTTGGATTAGGAGCAGCAGAGTATTCTTGGGATTCTTTGGTTTTTGATATGATTAATAATCCGAATGTCCCTCAAAAACGACAAGATCAGCATTTTTCTTGAATCAAGACCTTTATTAGGAGAAAAAGCAACTGCTATCACTATAACATGTTCCTGTTTAGGTTTCTTGTTTAAGCATTATTCTAACTTATACCCATTTCACCTGCAATCCTTGGATCATTGCAAAATGGGGGTCATCGGAAACAATTATTTTGTCTTTTGAAAGAGCTAAAGCTCCAATTAGACTATCTGCTGTTGGAATTTTCGTATGTAATCGAATTCTTGCTGCTGCAATAGCAATATCTGCTGTAACCTCAATGATGTCATATGTAGATTGAACTATTCTGAGTCGATGTTCAGCAATAGGAATCCCTTCAGTTTCTGCAAATAATTTAAACATCTCATGAAGTGAGATTACTGATACCAACGCCTTTTTTTTCGCCAGCTCCTTTAATTTTGATAGCTTTTTCTCGTTTTTCTGACCAAAAAAATCTATAAAAAACCTTGTATCGAGCGTGGGCAACAATTCTTAACTCCAAATATTTCGTTCTTGGTCTAACTTTGATTTAAGTTCGTCTACTGAATAACTTGCCGTACCAGCCTCTTTTTCAATCCAATCGGGTATCTTAATTTTTATTCCATCTCCATCATCTTCAATAAATATAATAGACCCTTCTTTAATCCCATATTTCTCCCGTAAGTGAGATGGAATAGTCATTTGGCCATTACGAGTAACTTTAACTTTCATTTTAACATCATTACTAGATCGATAACTTACTAATTATATATATTACTAAAAAATACGTCTTGCTTATTTTGACTTAATTTTTTCCAGTTCACGTTTTTCCTTAGAATTTATTTCTATCATTAAATCAACCTTTTGTTACACTATTAGAGTATTCTTGGGATTCTTTGGTTTGTGATATGATTGAGAGTCTGAATGTCCCTCAATAATGAATGTTAACACATGATAGCATTTTTCTAGAAAATTCTAGATATAAGACTTCTTATTGCAGAAAAAAAAGTGTTTTTTAGTCACCCTTTCAGAGAAAGTGACAGTGGGTAGTGACTAAACTGAAACTTAATCTGGCTGACAATCGGCTAAATAACCATCTAGAGACAATCATCCGAGATATGGAATCACCTGAATCCCGTACGCGAGCAAGAGCAATCAAACAGCTTGGCCAAATGGATCTCCAGGTTGAGAACTTACCAGTTATCGTTCACTCAAAATTAGAAAAAGCCTTAGTTGATCAGAATGCAAATGTTCGTGGAGAAACAGTCATGGCTTTGGCTTTCTTGGAAGGAGAGCTAGCAATACCCTTATTAGAATTTCTTATGGAAGACCCAGCTGTATGTAGCAATGTTGTGGCGGCATTGAGCTTTATTGGGGTCACACCATCTCTTGATATTTCAAAAAAGATGATGAATTATCTACATTCACCCGAACCGGACCTCAGGGACAGAACAGCTAGAGCTCTCGGTAGACTGAAGGTCTATCAAGCTAAAGACGCCTTATTAGAACTAGCAAAAAGCGATGATTCAGTAGCTGTACGAGTAGGAGCTGTAGTGGGATTGGGAATGCTAGAAGATCCACAGCTCAAAGTGAAGATTCGTCAATTGCTACACTCTGAGACTTCAGCTTTGGTTATTGCTGCTATTCACGAAACTCTTGGATTGTTCGAAACTGAATAAGAAATTCAAATCTAAAAGTTGGGAGCTTATATGGATCTGTCTGAAAATAATGACGGAACCCATTTGTGGCTTTCAGGAGAACCATCTCCTGAAGGCCCACTCTCCACTTACTGCTTAAATTTCCAATGAATCTCATCCAGAATCTACCTTTTCAAATAGTTCTGGTGGTAATTCGTTTAGATATGCATAAAGAACAGACAGCCCAATATCCATTTTTGTCTGACCAAATTCTCCAGATTTGAGTTTCTTATAGAGGTATGACGCCCTCGTCAATTGTGACTTTGAAATCAAGACACACTCGGGATATCGAATAATGATAACTGTGATGATCAATACAGCCACTAAGTCCGGAAAACTTCTAATTGCTGATATAAGCTCCAAAGGAGTGATCAAATCAATCAAATATAACAGGGGGCGGCCCATGGTACAAAATCCTACAAAAATCCATAGAATTTTCACCGTTTTCATTCTTACATCATTTACGGCCATTTTTACTGTAAAATAAGCATGAACAGCTATTACCAATGTAAAAATGCGGAAAATACTAATAAGAAAGTCGTATCCTTGACCCATGATAACTAGATTTCCTTGGATCAGTATCGCAACACCTACATCAAAAGCATCAACATTATTCATTGTTATAAAGAGGAAATTGATCTTCTCTGGTAGTTCCACCACACCATAGAAAAATATCATAATCTGGAGAATTGCATACCAAACAAGGCCAATATACAAGAGTAATCTTGGAGGTTTTTCATATTTTACCCTAACAGCATGAATGAATAAAAAGAGATAAACAATAATATAGCTCGACGTCACAATCTGATTCACCAATACATTGATTGGATCAATCACATAGAAAAATGAGAAAACTTGGTTGATTACAACTCCGACAAAGACACCAGCAAAAATTAGATAATCCAGTACATGGGTTCGTATATAATGTATAATCAGTAGAACCGCTGGCATTAGACAAAATATGCTTATAAACAGATAAATCCATTGGATTATCTGGATTGGTGCCATTCACTCACCTTCGCTAGCAATTAAAAATTACATTCGAGTTTTTTTTTCCTACATATTAAATGTTATTCATGTGAAGTCTTAAAGCAATTTTCAAGTAAAAAGTGAGAGTGTAAAAATGATATTATCTCCTGATGCGGATGAAGTGTTTAACAAGTTTCTGTCTAGGATAGATTCAAAAAAATTGAAAAAATCCTTCGGTATTGAAAAAGTAGCCATTTCAGCAGCTGAAAGTGTGAAAGATGTTGAAAAATCAGCGTTCTTATTCTTTAATTCTCAGATTTTCGGGAAGAAAAAGAGTCCAGTTGGAAAAGAATCGAAACCAGAAGAAATCAGTGTGTCAAAGCTGAAAGATATTACGTTCTATTCATTTTCTGAAGCTATCGATGCCAATGTTTGGAAAGGGAAAGAATATGTGCCTATGTTGAAAACCCTTAAAGAAGTCCGCTGTGAAAAATGTGCAGGAAAAGGTACTAGAAAATGTAACCACTGCAACAATTCTCGTCAGATTGTTTGCGAGGATTGCAAAGGGAAAGAGGTTAATTGTTATAATTGTAAGGGATCAGGAAAGATTATTACCGAATTAACAGTCAGAGAGATTGATAAAAGAGGAAACGAAAAAAAAGTATCTGGAGAAAAAAGAACTCATCAATGTTCTATTTGCTTTGGTTCTGGCAGAATTACCTGTAAAAAGTGTGGAGGAACTGGTAAGACTGTCTGTTATGAGTGTAAGGGTAATCCAATAGCTTGTCGTGAGTGTGGCGGAGTAGGGGTATTTTATCAATTCTTTGATAGTCTGGTACCTCTTAAAATTACTCCTAGCAAGGAACTTTATTCATTTATGGCCAAAAAGGATGAATGGATGCTGAAAGATAAGGATTATTCCCAGAAGCTTGAATCTGCAGAATCTTATCCTATTCAAGATCCAAAAAAACTAACGGAAAAAAACCTCAAAGAGCTTTTTGGTGTGATTTCTTTGGACAAAGATCTGAAGAAATGCATTGATGAGACCCGAAAGACCTGGGAAAACCTTGAAAAGGACTATAACAAAGAAAAATCATCTGAACGGCCTTTAAAGCCAATTTTGCTAGTTTTTCTTCTTCGATTGGCCATTGTAACCCCTAAAAATAACAAATTTGATATATATGCCTTAGGAACGAAGAATCGTTATAGCATCATGATTAACCGGTTTTAGAGATTCAAGAAAACCATCTCCTGAAAGACCAACGGTCTTTCAGGAGTAGGGGAGAAATATCCCTAAGGTGAATTTTAAGGTCCCAGATAGATAGGAAATCTTGGAAGTTATTTCTTTTTCCCAAATAGCTCCCACTGATGTTTTATCAACCCAAATCTAGTTGTTTCGATCGCTTTTAAGGTGAAAATGTTTAATCCTTCAAAAAAATTCTCCAACTCCTCTTTTTCAAAGAATTTTTTATATCTATTCTGACTAAAATAAAGATTTTTCTCAACTTGCCTCCCCTGACCAGCCCCATAATTTGTATCTTTAGTAGAATTAACTCTTAAGAGAATTATACCATTTTTTGTTAATACTCTATAAATTTCGTCTAAAATTAGCTCAAACTCTTTCCTGAAAAAATAATGAAGGGAAGAATCAGCGACAATTACTTGGAAAGTGTTTGATTTAAAAGGTAATCCACCAAGAAAATCACATTGAAGGATTAAAGAGTCTGAAAGTATTTTTTTCATCCAAATACAAGCAATATTCGATATATCTACGGAAATAACATTAAGTTCATGTTTAAGAAGATAGAATGTGGAGTGACCTAAACCACAGCCCAAATCGAGGAAGAACGATAATTTGTGATCCTTTAAAGTTGAGAGATAGGTTTCTAGCCAATTGTCATAGGTTATTTCCTCATTTTCCCTAAAATCTTTAAATTTCCTGAACGATTTTTCCCAATATTCCCGTTGGGATGGCATATCAAAGATCACGTCATTATGTTAAGAAATGCGTATTTTTCACATCCCACTTTCATTGGGATCCACCCATCTCTCAACGTTAAACCATGAAGATTTCCGCTTCTCGTCCAAAAGTTCATCACGAAAATCAGGAAAGTAATAGGTTGTGCCTCCAACGGTTTTTTCGATACTGATGAGGCCTGGGGTCTCCGAAAGCCATGCCTCGATTTTTTCTACTTCAGAAAATGACGAACAGAGGAATCCCAAAATAAGGATTGACTTATCAGGAACTTTCCAGCAACTAGAGCTCCAGTAAGACTGAATGGACTCTAATTCGACCTTAAGTTCTTCAAAGAGAACTTTAGTGAGAATCGTGAGTTTTAAACGAAATATTGTCCAATTTTCTTTCTGGGTCTTGCTGGGATTTATATGAATGGTTTCTTCTATGAGGTTATTGGTTCGCAAAAACTCTAATCGTTCCTGTAATGTTTCCATGGCAATGTTGGTTCGTGTAGAAAGTTCTGATAGAGAAAGACGGCCTTCTTCGCGGAGATAAATGAGCATTCTCCAGTCTATATTCTCAATAGCAAAAATATTTCTTTTTGGTATTTTTCGAGCTTCTTCAGACAATAATTGGACTGGATATGCCTCGACTTCCTCAAATGCTGGATTTACCTGTTGGAAGTATTTCACGACCGAATCTAATTCGTTTTGTGTTCTAAAATGGATGTACGAAAAACCCTCTAATAAGGTGCCTACTGAGATGAACTCGACTGCAGGATTTATACCTAATGAGTTGATTCGATCCTGACCTATTGGTTGGCTAGAACGAAAGAAGAGAATCGCCTCTTTCGCGCCAAACAACGCTGGAATTGGCGCAATAGTGAACTTTAAGATAATTCGATCCCTTACCAATTGATGGAGCCGAGCATCTACCTCATCGATTGAAATGTTTAGCCTTTCTGACAGTTTGGAAAATGGAGCCCGGCAGTTTTCAACCAATTCAAAAAGAAGGGACTTATCCGCAAAATCCATTTGTTAACTTCCCGAATCTCCTTTTTCCACAGATAATATTGCTATAAAGCTGTTAATCTGGTTTCAACTTTCATTTTTTTTCATGAAAATGAATTGATATAAGTTACCTTTACTCATTAATTAGCTTTTCAGCTTTTCGCATTGAGTATAAAGAAAATTCTCATAAACAGATAAAATCCCTTTTTTTCAACTTTTAAAGATTTTAATATACTCTGTCATTTGTAAACTTAAGCTTGACAATTCTTGGGCGGATGTAGTCAATTGATGCATCGCGGCTGTCTGTTCTTCTGTTGCAGCAGCTACTTCCTCACTTGATGCACTGAATTCTTCCGATTGAGCCGCGAAATTTTGTAAGGTCTCTTGCAATTGAATAACATTCCCACTGATGTTATTGATAATGGTTTCAGCTAATCCACTGATATCGTTGGAGTTCTTCTTTGTTTCTTCAGCTAATCTTCGAACATTGTCTGACACAACAGCAAAACCTCGTCCATATTCACCAGCCCGAGCAGCTTCAATGGCAGCATTTAATGCAAGAATATTGGTTTGTCCTGCAATGTCTTGGATAATCCCCAATGTTGATTCTATATCATTCAGTGTTTGATCGACTACTTTAGTCATAGTCCCTATGTCTTCAATAGCTTTAACAGACATTTCGGATTGACTTGCTGCGCCTCGACTTATTTGTTGGATTGTGGAGGCGATTTCCTCTGAAAGGGCGTTGACTTCTTCAGCGGTTTTAGCTAATTCGTCTGCAGAGATATTGAGGGTTTCAGATGTTGTTTGAGACTTGGAAATGACGGCTGAAAAGGTATTTACCATATGGTGAAAGGACCGTTCAATGTCTCCAAACTCTGAGCCATATGTCCGTAAATCCTGCGAAGAAACACTAAGATTTCCTGTTGCTACAGTGTTAATCTCTTCTCTAAAGATTTCAATGGGTTCTTGGACTGAGCGGTAAATGTTCAGAACTGCACCAATAACCCCTGGGATTACAACTAGGTACAATATAATAGTGTATAACACAATATTTGTGGGACTCTCTGTTGCTTCGACCTGATAAACCATCCTATTAACGTGTCGGACAAGAAATACCGCGACGACAAAATGGATGAGTAGTTGAACCCTAAAATCCTTAAACGAATATTTTTTCACCAGTATTCCAAGAACTAGAAGAGCTGGGATAGCTGGCCATGCATCTTGAACCCAAAATATAACGTCTTTTCCTAAAAATTTGCCCTGACTACTAGTCAAGGCCATTATTACTGGTCCAAAGAGATAAGCGACTACCAATAATTCTGAAATGTCTAATATCTTTTCTAGAGAGGGCATTATAACTTCATTGAGAACTCCCTGTTTTTCCATCTTTGAAAAAGGATCAGCTAAGGCCAATATAGTCCACTTCTTTATATTTCAATCTTTATTTGGAGGATAGAATTGGATGAAATTAATTATTTTCGAGAATAATCCAGTGTTAAATTTGTGAGTGGTTTTTACTTCTTCCAAGGCGTTATATGTATCCTTTTATTTAAGACGACCCTAATTTCAAGACACCAAATTTTAGTGTTGTTTGTTTAGTATCCTTTTCATTGTCTAAAAAATATTAAAAGCGCTGTTAAAATATAAAAAAGGGGGAGAGGAGATTATTCCAGCTCATTAGCTAAGAATTTCTGGTATCCTAGTAAATCGAGTAAGCCATGTCCCGATAAATTGAAAATAATTGTTTGTTCTTCATCTTTATGTTCTCTAGCTATGTCAATAACAGCAGCGATGGCATGAGCAGATTCTGGGGCTGGAATAATTCCTTCACTTTTAATAAACATTTCTGCGGCCTTGAAGGCGGTTTTTTGTTCGTACTTAACTGGGGAAACATAGCCTGTATTGATCAGCACTGATAAGCTTGGAGCAACACCATGATACCTAAGTCCGCCCGCATGGATTGGTGGGGGTATGTAATCAGAACCCAACGTGTACATCTTCAATAACGGGGTCATGTTGGCTGTATCACCGAAATCGTACCGATAATCTCCATCGGACATTTTTGAGGCTGCAGTTGATTCTGCTGCAACTGCCTGGAATTCATATCCATTTCTCAACTTTTCGCGAATAAATGGATAGGCTAGACCAGCGAAATTGGATCCTCCGCCAACGCACCCTACGACAAAGTTCGGTCCTGGAGATTCTTCTGCCATCCGAAATTGCTCAATAGCCTCAAGACCAATGACTGTCTGATGGAGAAGTACATGATTCAATACTGAACCTAATGAGTACTTTGTTTGTTCGTCTTGGAGCGCTAACGCGATGGCTTCACTGATTGCGATACCTAAACTCCCTGGATGTTGTGGATCTGCTTTCAAAAGTTTTTGACCAAATTCTGTTATGGACGAAGGGGAGGGGGAAACCTCTGCTCCAAAAAGCTCCATAATTGTTCTCCTATGCGGTTTCTGATCATAACTAGCTCTGACCATCATGACTTTACACTTTAGATCAAAGAGCTGACACGCATAAGCCAAAGCACTGCCCCATTGACCAGCACCAGTCTCTGTTGCGAGTGTCTCGGTTCCTTCTTTCATATTATAATAGGCCTGACTGACAGCAGTATTCACTTTATGTGAACCAGTGGGAGACTTTTCTCCTTCATACTTGTAATATATCCTGGATCTAGTCTTCAATTGTTCTTCCAGTCTAGAAGCTCTGATTAAAGGGGAGGGGTGAATTTTTTGCAGCATTTCTCTTATCTCTGCAGGAATAGTAATCTCGGGTTGACTGGAAATCTCTTGTTTTATTAATTCTTTGGCAAAAAGAACTTCTAAGTCCTTGGGATTCAATGGTTCGTTTGTAGCTGGTGAAAGAGGTGGTGGGAATGGAGTAGGCAAGTCAGGGAGGATATTGTACCACCTTTTTGGCAATTCATTTTCGTCTAATTCAAATCGTTTTCTTTTTTGCATTTTTTTTCACTTGTTTTTTGCATTCTTTCTTGACAGGTTCTTGACAACCGAAAAAGAATAGTGATAATCCAATTTATTTGCTGAAGCGCTCAAGAGTCCTAATCGGATATATTCAGAACAACCAAGAGTGCTTTAGAACCAGTGCCACCAGTGCCACCAATGTAAAAGAGAATCTTCACTCAGCACTGATTCTTCAATTTTTAAAAAGTAGTTCGAGCAAGAGTGGCTGTGTTGAGTAGTACCAGACAAAAAAATATCAAATAGTCCAAGAACTTGGATTAGATTCAATGCGAGAAGAGATATAACCGAACTCTTCCGCGTTATCGCCAGTCCCAGAACATACCAACCACTTATCTTTTCAAGAAGTCAAAAACCTGCGAAACAATCCATTTTGAGATTTCTTTTAATCTTTTGTATCCATGAAGACTCCAAAAACGGTGATCACTTCCAAGAGGAAATCAAAGAATCAGATAGTTATATCAACGCTTTCCCTATGGAGAAAGCATCTGCTACCATCGTACCGATCTCCCAATATTTGTTGTCAGGTTGGGAAAACATGAATGGTTTAATCTTCTCTATATCTAGTTTCCCCTCGCTCAAAAACTGTTCTTCAGTATAGGCATTTAGAATCTCAGCAAGTACCAGAGTTGTTCTGGGTAGCTCAATGATGTCGTATACACCGCACTCTAAGCTTAAAGGGCATTCCTCAATCATTGGTACTGATTCTAACTCCCCATAAAAGACCTTAAAGAGCTTTGATTTATCCACGTCTCTACCAGAGGTAATACCACAATAATCAGCTTTGTCTATTAATTTTACATTCGGAATATTGATACTAAAGATTTTATTTGTTCTTATTCCTTCAAGTGTATACGCTTTCTTCCCCAAAGCTAACCCCCAAATTGGAGGGTTACCATTCAAACGATTAAACCACGCAACAGTCATGAAATTTGGACGATCATTGACAACTGCTCCCACAATTACAACAGGCATCGGAAATGGAGAAACCCTTGGTTTAATCTTAATCTTCAGCATATTACCCACCTAAAAGATTTGGAAAAATAAGGATCATGGGTTAAAAAATTCAAGTGAGAATTAATGTCTATCCTATTTGGCAATAGTAGTAAAAAGTAAGTGAGGATGAGGAGAAGAGTAAAAATCCTAGTTACTCATCTTTCGTTTTAAAATGACTAAAGAAAAAGATACCACAGAAACTACTACTAACAAAGAGATTATTGACGGAAATAAGGGCAAGGACTCACCTAACGATGATTCTGTCTTCATTTCACTATCTATACTAATTCTATTATCCGATTCGTAGTTGGTCAATATTTTAGTTTCACCTGGGTTCAAAGTCTGTACAAAAATTGGATCTGAAGTGTAGTTTTTCCCATAAGTTGATACTATATCAGGATTTAGATTTGACCAATCCCAGTAGAGCTTAACATAGAAGAAATACTGACTATTCGCTTCTAATCCAGTTACAGTGGTGGATGTTTCCCAGAGCTGCGGTGTGCTGAACACAAGAAAGTAGTTCAGATCTAGATACTTTTTCTGATAGAGTTCCCAGCTTTCAAAGTTTCTCAAATGATAAGTATTACAGTCTAAATCGCACTTTCCTAAATCCCAATTCAATCTAACTGAGATGTCTGTGATAATATCAACGCCTAAAACTGGCAGATTTTCATCTTTGTTGGCAATCCCTGTTGTTCCATTTATTAGAGCGAGAGTAAATATTAAAATATAGAATGAGATGAAAAACTTGTATTGAAAACTTTTTAGCGTGCCTTTCACCCGAATCAGCTTTTTTTTTTAGGTTATGTAAGATTAAACAACTCTTAGAATATTATATTACTGATGATAACGATTTCGTAATTGATGTTAATCGGGGAGGAACAGATGATTTATCGAAAAAAGACATTTCTTACTAAGAAGTCAGGTTTAGATTACAATACTTTTTAACGATGATTTATCGAAAGCTACAGGGATCGTTACAATTCTTCGTATTCAGTCAAATTGAACATTAAAATAGAAATCTTTGAAGTTGGAATCTATGACGAGAGGTAGAATTACGATTTTGCTGTTACTGTTACTCATGGTAACTAGTACTCAAAATTGGTATAGAAATTTCTTAGAGTTTGGAAACAATCTTAATATTCAAGAATTAGAAGAAAACAATGTCATTGACCGAAAGGTACCGTGGCTAGCTTCAGATTACATCCATCAGGTAGGAATGGAAAGAAAATTTCTTACAAAAAATGATGAAATTAGAACAGTCGTCGACAATACCTTAACAGGATTCTTTGGGGGCTTCTTAGAGAATAAAGGTCAAAAAAATGCAGCAGTTTACTATTATACCGAAAGCTCCCAGATAGCTGTTGGCTTCTCAAAAAGCGAGATTAGATTCAATCTCATCGAATCTACTGCAAACTCATTAGAGGATGATGTTCTAGAAAAACAGACAACTGAAGTATCCTATACTACCATCGCTTTAGAATTTTTGGAGAGTAATGATGTGATTCCAATTGCCCAAGAGCCAACGGGAATATTCAGCAATTTTTTTATAGGCTCCGATGAATCAAAATGGGCTATCAACAGTCAATACTATTCCAAAATAGTCTATTATAATATTTATGAGAAAATCGACTTAGTTTACATTTTGAAAGATGGCCAGCTCAAATATGAGTTCTATGTACACCCAGGGGGGGAAATTAATGATATTAGACTTAATTGGATAGGTCCAGTCTCTCTTGATTTGACCGAGGAAGGCTTAAGAGTAACTGTTTACCCAATTGAAAATGCAAACTATGAGTTTAGCTTTATGGATAGCTCCCCATTAAACTACCAGTCAGAAAAACGTGAAAAGCCAATCAAAGGATCGTTCGTAATGCTAGATCAAAGTACTTATGGATTCTCTATTCCAACGTATGATCCTAAAAAATTATTAATCATTGATCCTACATTAAGCTATTCAACATATGTGAGTGGATCAGATAATGACGATGCTAGTGGAATAGCTTTTGATAGCTTTGGTAATGCGTATGTCACAGGATTAACGACGTCGGCTGATTTTCCCACCGTAAATGCTCATGATGCAACGGCTAATGGTGGTATTGATGTTTTTGTCTTCAAACTTAACAGCACAGGGAACGGGTTGTTGTATTCAACGTATGTAGGGGGATCTGATGGGGATGAGGGAATTGGTATAGCTGTTGATGGGGCTGGTAACGCGTACGTAACGGGTAAAACTTATTCTAACGATTTTCCCACAGCAAATCCCTATGATCCTCTTGGGGATAATAATACACTTGTTTACGATGTTTTCGTGTTCAAATTAAATAGTACGGGAAACGGATTACTCTATTCAACATATGTGAGTGGATCTGAGGACGACTTAGGGACTGAAATTGCTGTTGATGGGGCTGGGAATGCACATGTAACGGGTTATACTAAGTCAACTGATTTTCCTTCGGTAAATCCCTATGATCCTCTTGGGGATAACAATACAGCTTATTACGATGTTTTTGTGTTCAAATTAAACGATACAGGAAACGAATTGTACTTTTCAACGTTCGTGAGTGGAGGCCTTGATGATTATGGGATGGGAATAGCTATTGATGGAGGTGGGAATACATATGTAACAGGGGTTACCATGTCTACCGATTTTGTTACGGTAAATGCTTATGATGCTACTGGTGATGGGAATATGACGACTGGGGATATTTTTGTCTTCAAACTTAACAGCGCGGGGAACAATCTGTTGTATTCAACGTATGTAGGGGGAAGTGGCAATGATGGTTATATGGAAATAGGAATTGCTGTTGATGGGGCTGGAAATGCGTATGTCACAAGTGGTACTGTGTCTACCGATTTTCCGACAGTTAATGCTTATGATGCTCTTGGTGACAACACTACAAGCTATTGGGATGTTTTTGTGTTCAAATTAAACAGTACGGGGAACGGGTTGGATTATTCGACGTATGTGAGTGGATCCAATGATGATGTAGCTTATGGAATAGCAGTTGATAGCTTTGGTAACGCGTATATCACGGGTTATACTTTTTCTTCCGATTTTCCGACAATAGATGCTTATGATGCAACTGGGGATGCAAATACAACCACAAGCGATGCTTTTGTATTTAAATTGAACAGTAATGGGAACGGGCTGGAATATTCGACGTATATGAGCGGATTTCATTATGATGTTGGACTTGGAATAACTGTTGATAGTTCTGGTAGTGTGTATATCACGGGTAAAACATATTCGAATGATTTTCCCACAGTCAATGCCTATGATGCTATTGGTGATAACGATACAGGTAAATACGATGTTTTTGTGTTTAAGCTTGATTTTTATTCTGCAGCTGTATCCATTAATGATAATTCTGATTTCACTGCACTGGGTTTTCCCGGAGATGGTTCTCAGGGTAACCCCTATATCATTAAGGGATTGAATATTGTAAATTCCACAGTTAATTCGATTCAAATTCAAAATACGTCTGCTTATTTCATTATTTGCGATAATTCTTTGGATGGTATAACAGGCAATAATCAGGGAATTTATCTCTACAACGTCTCGAATGGGTTAATTATTAATAATACCATTCGCAACTTTAAAGATGGTATTAGTGTATCTTACACATCTAGCAGCACCATCTTAAACAACACAATTTCCAATAACAGTGATTTTGGAATATTGATTTTTAGTTCAATTTTTACAACAATTGAGAATAATACTCTTTATAATAACAACCAAGTGGGAATTTGGTTACATTCGACCAATAATAACACTGTACACAATAATACGATTTTCAACAGCGCTGGCAATGGTATTTTCCTTAATTCAAGTACAAGCTATAATAATTTGTCAAGCAATACAATCTATAACGTCACCTTTGGAATGACTGTAGCATCTTCGAATAACATCATCTCTGAGAATAATATCACTAATACCACTAATGCTGCTGTTGATATCTACTTAAATGACAATTACATCAGGCTGAATTCTTTCATTAATAATAACATAGGAAACACACAAGTTTTGGACTATGGGGTAAATAATACCATTGTTTTAAACTACTGGGATGAACAGACCGGTCCAGATACTGATTCTAATGGCATAGTGGACAACCCCTACTTGATCAATGGAACCGCAGGTAACACTGATCCATATCCCCTCACTTTTCCATACGATATTTTCAGCAATCTGGCACCTGTTGTGATTGATTTTATCATGACGCCGCTCCTTCCAAAGACTCAAGATGACATTACAGCAAATTTCACACATTATGATCCAGAAGGAGACCCTCTCCTTTCAGCAGAGATTATATGGTATAGAAATGGCATATTACAAGGAGTCTTGAACAATTCATTTCTTCTTCTCAGCAGTGATACAACGAAAGGTGAAGAATGGCATTACAAAATTCGACTCTATGATGGTTATAACTATAGCAATTGGTTAGGTGCTCCATTTAATGTCACTATTGCAAATACTGCTCCGGTAGCGTCCAATTTAGCCATCACTCCTAATAAACCTTCAACTGATGATGACCTTACTGCAACCTGGACTTACAGTGATGACGATGGAGACCTGGAAGCTTCTGCTATAATCCATTGGTATAGGAATAGTGTTTATCAACCAGTTTATGACAACCAAATGACTATACTCTCAACAACAACCAATGACTGGGAGTTGTGGTACTTCACCATCCAACCCTTTGATAGTATCGAGTATGGGACTGAACAGGTTTCCTCGAGTGTTATAATTGGCCAGGAAAGAACCCCATTCTTAATTGATGACAATTCTGATTTCCCATCAATGGGCTTTACAGGGGCTGGGACTTACGTAGATCCATACATCTTTGATGGCTATACGATAACAAATTCCACTTGTGCCTTGATTGTCATAAGAGATACAACTGCCTATTTCGTTATTCGTAATGCTGTGTTGGATGGGAATTTTGAAGGAATCGTTCTCGAAAACGTCACCCATGCCACGATTGACAACAATATTATTCATAATTGTTACATTGGCATCATTCTAAATTCCTCTTCTTACAATAATACTATTATGGGCAATGCAATTTATGACAACCATAATGGTATTCTACTGGCTTTCTCCGCCAATAATAATACAATTACTGACAATAAAATATACCAGAACTCTGAAGATGGCATCGATGTGTTTTTTTCCAATGATAACACTATTTCAAATAATGTAATCTATGATAATTCAGATTACGGAATTAGGCTAGATGATTCCGCCAATAACACTCTCTTTAACAATACGCTTGATAATAACATCAATTATGGTGTGAATCTCGATTCGAACTCTCAAAACACGTCTGTTAAGTGGAACAAATTCAAGGACAACTCTCAAAGTGGAAATACGCAAGCTATTGATGATGGAAATAACAACATTTTCGCTTATAATTACTGGAAAGATTGGACACCTCCTGACACTAATCTTGACGGTATCGTAGATTCTCCTTACCTCATTGATGGCACTTCAAATAACAACGATTCTCTTCCGTTGACTTATCCTTATGCTCATCATGATCCGATAAGCATCAACATTGATGCTGATTTTGAAGGGTACAGCTTTCCTGGAAATGGCACGTTAGGTTATCCGTATATCATTGACGGATTTTATATCACGACATCCACCTCTCATCCTATCGAGATCCAAAATACGTCTTCTTATTTCATTATTCGCAATTGTCTTTTATTAGACACCAATGGTAATTATGAAGGATTATCTCTTAACAATGTAACCCGTGCTACAATAAGTTCCAACATCATTGGTGGCATTACCTTACGAAATTCAACATTCAATACCCTATTGGACAACATTATCTTCAATACGTCTTGGACTGGCATTAATCTGTATTCATCACATAATAATAGCATAAGTAGCAACGCAATATCCTTCAATGCCTTTGAAGGGATTAAGCTAGAATTATCCGCAAATAATTCATTTTCTATAAATAATGTCTATAACAACACTGTTTATGGTATTCTCATTCAATCATCAGACAATAATCGCTTCCTAAACAACACCATTTACAATCATACTAGCTACGGCATTTACCTCAACTCTAGCACTAGTTATTCTTTAGTCCAGTGGAATGATTTCTATAGCAATAGTCTTAGTGCTTCCCAAGCTTTTGATGCAGGATCAAACAATATGTTCAATAACAATTATTGGGATGATCATTCTGGGCCTGATGCAAATAATGATGAGATCTTTGATAATCCCTATTTCATCGATGGGGATAATAATACAGATCCTTATCCTTCAGTTACCCCCAATAAACCTCCTGTAGCTCACGAGCTTACTATACCGACAATAGTGTATCCTAACGGAGGAGAAATAATTAATGGTATCGTTACAATCCGATGGAGAAGAGCTTATGACTCATTTGGATATCCTGTAACCTATAACGTGTCTTACACGACTGATAACATATCATGGGTTAGACTCGCAACAGGTTTGTCCAGTTTTAGTTTTTCTTGGGATACCACAACGCATCTTAATCTCACGACTTATTTGATTAGAGTTACCGCTAGTTCTGTCAATCTTACCGCGCAAGACATTTCAGATAGCACGTTTACTATTCAAAATCCCCCCATTCTATTTTCAATCTTTATCGATGACAATAGTGATTTTGTTACCTTAAACTTTCCTGGTAACGGAACAACAAGTAACCCATACGTCATTGAGGGCTATTATTTCCTTAATTCTACAAAGAACTTGATCGAAATCCGAGATACAAATGTATATTTCATTATACGTAATAATTACTTGAATGGTATGAATGCAACTATCCAAGGTATTTATTTCATCAATGTTACGTATGGAGCCATTAATAACAATTATATTTACAATTGTGATAATGGAATCTATTTTGAAAGCTCTCCTGACAACAATTTAGATTCTAATGTTATCTATAACCATAAGACTGATGGATTGTTTCTCTCGAATTCAAACTATCTTACTATAAATGATAACGATATCCATGATAATAGTCACTATGGTATTTTCTTGGAGGATTCAATTAATATAACAGTTTCCTTCAATAAGATTCATGACAATGAAAACGGTTTGAATTTACAAACTGCCCATCACAGCAAAATCATGAATAATACCATCTATGAT
>JAEOTU010000078.1 GCA_016839665.1 Candidatus Hodarchaeota archaeon | reverse complement strand
GTATCAGGTTGGCGAGCATAGGCAATTGTGGATGAAGTTGCAGTAAAAATGATCATAAATAGAACCGTTCCAATTGCAAAGGTTTCGTCAATTCCAATTAATATTAATAGGGGAGTTGTGATAAAACCTCCTCCAACTCCAAGAGCAGAGGAAATAATTCCGATAATAAGAGCGAAAATGGAGAATATTAAACCTTCAACAGAATTGGAAAGAAAAGGATCACCAATTATTTGACACAATGACATTTTGAGACTCTCAGTTTGATATTTAGCGATTTGATACTAATTTTTCTTACATAGGATTCGTTTTTTTATCTAAAATCTCTTTATTCGCTTCCTTTATGTGTTTTGAGCATGATTTTGTACGTATGTAATATCAAAACAATATACACTTCTTTCACTGTATATACACTTCTTTCACTGTATATACACTTTTTTCACATTATACATAGAACATCGGTATAACCCTGATTCTTAAAAGAAAAAAACAAGAAATTAATCATAGAAAAAACTGAAAGCCATTATATACTGGAATCAGACACGATGGGAATAGCTGAAATCTACGGAGCCAAAGGAGATAAATTAAGAAATAAACGTATTTTAATTGGAGTTACAGGGTCAATAGCAGCTATAGAAGTCCCCCATCTTGTTCGGGAAATTTTACGATACGAGGGTGATCCAGTTGTTGTACTTTCGAACGATGCGACACGATTTGTCACCAAAGATGCGTTAACATGGTGTATGGATAAAGAGCCAATAACGGAAATCTCTGGAATTTCTGAACATGTAAAATGGGTTTCAAATCCTGATTATAAAGTTGACCTTTGCCTAATTTGCCCTACCACTACAAATACTATTTCCAAACTCGCTAATGGGGTTGCAGATGGTCCAGTTACTTTGGCTGCTTTGTCCGCATTTGGAGCAGAAATTCCTCTTCTAATAGTTCCCGCTGCTCACACTGTATTATTAGATAATCCCATTACTGAAAGAAACATTGCAATTTTGAAACGTCATAACGTACATTTTTTGGTTTCAACTGAAGTTGAAAACAAGCGTAAATTTCCACCATTAAACGAATTAATGAAGTACATCTTCGAGCTGATTGATTCATCGGAAAAGCTAGAATCCAAAAGGTTTTTAATTACAGGGGGCGCAACACGTGAATATTTGGATGATGTACGCTTTATTTCTAATCCATCCACTGGATTATCAGCTTTATATGTTGCTCAGGCTTTAAAGAATCACGGAGCGGAGATTCTTCTTGTCCTAGGTGAGAGTCACAATTTAGATCTAGAAACATTAACAGTTCCTGTGAAAACTGTTCAATCAACACAGGATTTATATGAAACAGTAAACACTGAGCTTTCCACTCTCGATTACCACGGCTTTATCTCTGTTGCTGCTGTTTCAGATTACAAACCACATTATCAATCTGGAAAAATACCTTCTAAACAAACAGACTTATCTATCACACTAGTTCCAACGATTAAGGTTATTGAAGAAATACGAAATAGCTTCCCAGAGTTATACATCGTTGCGTATAAAGCTGAAGTTGACATTGCCGAGGATGACCTTATAAAACGGGGGAAAGATTTTCTCGATAAGCACCAACTAGGAATGGTTTGTGCCAATTGGGTAGGCGAACCAGAAAAAGGATTTGTATCAAAAACTAATGAATTATTTATTATTCGACCGAACATTCAACATATACATCTTAAAGGATCAAAGATGATGATTGGTAAGCGGATTGCTGAAATTATCATTGAAGAATTTATTAACCGGAGTGATAATCAATGAATATTACCGTATTTGGTGCTGGGAGCATTGGATCTCTTTTTGCTGGCAGAATAGCCTATTCTGGTTTTGATATAGCGGTTGTTGGGCGTGAACCTCATATAGCTGAAATTAATAGAAAAGGCCTTCGTATCATTGAAAATCAGAATGAATTTATCTCTCATTTTCCAGCTGCAACTGATTTTCAGCCTGATGTTATTACTCCTGAAGCTGTTTTTGTTACAACAAAAGCTTATGATAATACTGTTGTGGCAAAAAGTATGGTAGGAAAACTCACAGAAGAGGCTCCAATCTTCGTTATGCAAAATGGAATGGGTAATGAAGAAGTTTTCCGAATCAATTTTCCTCACAATCCTATTTTTCGTGCTATTACCACTGAAGCAGCGGAATTAATTCATCCAGGTATCGTTAAACATGTCTCATTTGGCAAAACATCCTTTGGTATTATTGCGGGTCATGAAAATGGTTATGGGCCAAAAGTTCAGGATATTATGAGGAATTCAGGGTTTAACGCACAGAAAACTGCTGATATTCAACTGAAAATGTGGCAAAAACTGCTTCTTAATGCCGCAATTTGTCCTTTAGGAGCACTTTTACACGTTCCCAACGGTGAAATTCTACGAAAACCTTCGATTCGCCAGATCTTTGATTCTATCCTAAGAGAAGGACTAGCAGTGGCAGCTCATAATTTACCTGATGAAGATTTTTCACAAACGCGGAAATTCGTTCTTAAAGTATTGGAGATAACTAAGGACAATAAATGCAGTATGCTTCAGGATATTGAACGAGGACGTAGAACTGAAATAGATTATATCAACGGGTTCATTATACGGGAAAGTAAACGTTTAGGCTTGAAAGCTCCTGTCAACGCAGCTATAGCTGATCTAATTCGGCATTTAGAAAGATATCCACAATAACGAAGGAATTTTTGTGACAGATGACGTTTCTTATTGGGTTGCTGCACATTTAACTGGAATTTTTGAAATTAAAGATGAATCTAATGACATATTGACAAAAGGGTCAAGGGGTGCTGGACTCTGTATTAATAGAGGGGTAATAACCACTATTCATCAATCAAAATGTTCCCAAATTGAGATTTTTTTCAATGGAGTTAAGCAGAAAGATACAGAAGCAGCTATAACCACTAGAGTACTTGAGATTCTACTTCCACAACAACTAAGATCAAATCTAAGAGTATCACATGATTTTGAGATTCCCCTTTCCTCTGGTTATGGTGCTTCTGCTGCGGGCGCGGTAGGAACAGCATTTGCTTTAAATGATTTTTTCGGATTAGGGTTATCGGAGATAGAGTTACTTCAGGTGGCCCATAAAGCTGAAGTTTTAATTAGATCAGGATTAGGTGATGTCATCGGTCTTTTCCAAGGAGGTCTGGAGCTCCGTTTGAAAGAAGGTGCTCCTGGTATTGGAAGAACAATGCCAATTACCAATACTAATGGTTGGAAAGTAGCGACTATTCATTTTGGTCCACTCTCCACATTTGAGGTTTTGTCTAATCCCCTGAAAAGGAAAGCAGTGAATGATGCTGGAAGGGGATTGATTTCTAAGTTGATTTCAAAGCCTCAATTTGAACATTTCATCCGCCTTTCAGCAATTTTCTCTGAGAAAGCAAATCTTTGGTCTCCACAATTACGGAAATCGGTTCAAAGTTTACCTGCCACTGTCGTGGGAGCCCAAATCATGCTCGGAGAAGCTTTTTTCGTTTTTTATCGCGAAGATGCTGACTTAGCCAAGATAAAGGTACCTATGGCCCAAATAAACAAAGAAATAATTTGTCAGAAGACTATCGTAAGACGTGATTAATGATGGCTCTAGAAGTTCCAAAGGATCATCCCCGTTATGAATCTTTAATCACTCGGGAGAAGATTATCGAAGGAATGCATCAAAAAATTGTTGCTGAAGCCGGATTGATTGCCCATGGCCGGGGTGAAGCATTTGATTACATATTGGGAGAATCAACTCCATCGTTCGCTTTACGTCAAGAAAAATTAGCTGTAATTACACTATTACTGGCAAATCATCCGATAATTTCAATAAATGGAAATGTAGCGGTATTATGCCCTCAAGAAATAGTCCAATTAAGTCAGATAGTAGATGCTCCTTTGGAAATCAATCTTTTTTATAGAACTCATGAACGTGAACTTGCGATTGAAAGCGTTTTGAAAAGAGCAGGAGCTCAAGAAATATTTGGAATTGATCCTAAGAAGCAAGAATCAATACCCGAGATTTCTCATCAAAGAAGAATAGTTGATTCACGGGGTATTGCACTTTCTGATTGTGTATTTGTGCCACTAGAGGATGGTGATCGTACAATGGCACTGAAAAATCTGGGGAAACAAGTGGTCACAGTCGATCTTAATCCACTTTCAAGAACCTCACTTGCAGCAACGGTTTCTATAACAAATAATATCATTCGAGCAGTTATAGAAATGGTTGCATTCGCAGAGAAATTCGAAAATTTGAGTAGAAAGGAATTGGAAATTATGAAAAAGCAGTTAAACAACAAAAAACTCTTGCAGGAAGCCCTGAAATTTATGTCGTCGCGACTTGAGGAGCTTGCTAGTGATAAAAATATTTGAGGTGAAATTATGAAGAAAAAAACGGTTTTAGATATATTTGACATGATGAAAAAGGGGGAAAAGATTACGATGCTTACAGCATACGATTTCGTTATGGCTTCGATCTTGGATGAAGCTGGAACTGATTTGTTGCTTGTTGGGGATACAATGGGCATGGTAGTTCATGGAAATCCAAATACTTTGTCTGTTACTTTAGAGGATTCAATTCGTCATACACAGGCTGTAGCTCGGGGTGTGAAGCGAGCAATGGTCATTGGTGATTTGCCTTTCGGAACCTTTCAAGTATCTGCCGAAGAAGCCGTTCGTAATGCTATTAAATTAGTCCAAATAGGAAATGCTGAAGCGATAAAATTGGAAGGGGGAAGTGAGCGATGTGCAGCAGTCGAAAAGATTCTGGATGCAGGGATTCCTGTTATGGGTCATCTAGGACTTACTCCCCAATCTTTCCATAAATTTGGGGGTTTTAAAGTACAGGGACAAACTAAGGAAGCTGCTCAATTTCTTTTAGACGAATCTAAACAACTAGAAGAATCAGGGATATTTTCTCTTGTATTAGAAGCTATCCCTTGGAAAGTAGCGAAAGAAATCACAGAAGCACTATCAGTTCCAACCATTGGTATTGGCGCAGGGCCTCATTGTGATGGTCAAGTTTTAGTTACTTATGATATGTTGGGTTATTTTGATTTCAAGGCAAAATTTGTTAAAAGATATTTGGACTTAAAAGGACAGATTTTGAAAGCTGTGCAAGAATATAATCGGGAAGTGCGAGAGAACATCTTTCCTGATCTAAGTTACAGCTACGAATGATAGAATTCGTCATTTTCGTCATTTTCGGGGATCTCCCTCTTATATATTCTTTATAAGGATCATAGAAGTGTTTATAAGGAGATCAGGGTGGTAATATGAAATGAGCAGGAATGGGTTCCGACAAATTTCTTTATTCTATGAACTTTGTTTCAGCTGAACCCTCTTTACGAAGCTATTTGCTAAGTGAATTGCAGAAGGCGAAGGAGAGGCTAACTTCTACTCCACATCCCTATTGTGAGCTTGATTGTACTTGGTTGGTTTATTGTCGAAGAGTCTCTCCTCCTGGTTGTATTCTTTGTGAATTGATTGATTCTAGTTTATGGGCTGCTTTCTTATCTGGTTCTTTTCAAGATAATGATCTTCGAAAAGATAAAAGTGACCGAAAATGAAATGAGAAATTCTATTAGGAGTTTTTCTTCTGTATTTTCAGCAACTTTTGATTTTCTATCAAGTATTTTGGTCCAAATCCCTCGATTTGTGTTAATGGCCCTTCTATTCCCTTTGGATTTCCTGTTTTTGTGTAAAGTACTTTCGAATCAAGAATTGCGTTCATTACATTTATTGGTGATTTATATGCATCGAGTAATATCCCTGCTTTCTTCTGACCTGTTTTATGGAGCCCTTGGAGAAAAAAAAGCTGGTTATCTCTCGGATTTCTGCTTTTTGGTGATTTTCGGGCAATAATTGGATCGTCATGATCTTCCTGAACCCATGATGCTATACGATTAAGCACGATGGCTGTTTCACTCATTCGAGATGTTGGAACTATCGGTACCTGACGTCGCAAAAAAATGTAAGTTAACGCGCCGTAGATGTGTTTCTTCCTTTTTTTCCACTCGGTTCTATCAAAAGCTGAGGGAAGGTCTTCCAATATAAGAATTGGTTGTTCATATGTCTCGATTAATCGATCTATTTGCTCAAATAATCGGTTATCCGTCAATGATGCAATTAAATCTGTTCCTGTTTTTCGCTCACATGCAACTTGGTCTGAAACAATGTAATCTGCGATATCTAATTGTTGTTCATCAATCCTCATGCTAAGTTTTAATAATCGCTTTTTAATTTGTTGAGGTTCTCGGTGGTCTACAATTATTCGTAGCGATTGACTCATTGGTTTAGTTTCCTACACTCACTCTCAACTATGGTCGATAACCCTGTTCTTGTAATTCTCCAGATAGGAGGTTATTCTGAATCAAAGAATCTAAAATAGTATTGATATCGATTTTAGAAATGTTTGTTTCCCGACGGATTTCTTCCCAAGGGATTAGCTCTTTCTTTCTTTGAGTTGGTTGTTGGATAAAATAAATGACCTTATTAAGAGCGGCTTTCTGAGTAATGACTACATCACTATCATCAGAAATTAATAGATCACTATCCTCAGAAATTAAATCTCTGACAATCATTTCAATTTTCTTATCTTTTGCAATTTCAAGAATCTCCAGAAGCTCTTGGAGAGTAAATTCTTGTCGGTAATCTAGAATTCCTTTGATTTCTTGATTAATTCCTTTTTCAGTAACAAACTCTCCAATCGTATTGGTAAATCCTCTAACAAAAAGTACTTGATTAACTATGACTGATAGGATTTCAGTGACTAATTCCAATTTGAACGCTAAAACGCTAAAATTGATACGCGTTTGAGCTTCAACTTCCATAGCGACCTTAGATATTAAATCTTCAGTAAAGAAATAATTAGTGTCTGGTGTAGTACTTCCACTGAACTCTTGTGTTATATAATTTAAAATAACAGGTTTAACTGAATCAGTAAATTTATCTAGTTTTAATTTCTTTAGAAATTCAGGAATAGAAAGATAACCCTGCCCAATAATGTTTTGTTGAAGCAGGGGATGTAGATTATCTAAGGTTATTAGCTGGCCATCACTTGTTTTGAAAGTTTTGATATCTAGAATCTTTTGTAAACTTTGTAAGAACTGTGGAAAATCTAAGGTAATAGGTGTCAGTAGATGATTTACTCGTGATTCATCTATTCCTGAGGAGTCTTGTTCAAGCTT
>JAEOTU010000077.1 GCA_016839665.1 Candidatus Hodarchaeota archaeon | reverse complement strand
GTTAGAAAATGATACCGAAAATAGCCATACTAATCAAAATGGGAATAAAATCGGATGTAAATGGAAAAATAATGGTAGATTCGAACGCGTTCTCTAGAATATCTTTTATATTGAGCCTTGGAAGAAGTACTTGTATGAGAACTAACAAGATTGCCCAAAAATTAGATGACCTCGCATGGCAAGCTATGATAGTCAGTTTATTCCGCCAATCTGAAAGACAAACTCTTAATCTTATTATATCTATCACTGGATGCTCCACTGACGATGCACCCATGCTCATTAACAATATTTTTCATCTAATTCGAAGGGGCATGATTTATATCCCTGAAGCTAGACTTAAAATCTTTCATGAAAGCCCAGAGCTAGTTGATGTCTATCTGATCACAGACTTCGATGAAGCGATGAAAGAACTCGCCCAAGAATTAAGTAAATTGAGAATTGAGGCTGAACGCTTAGCTAAACTAAAGAACATCCCTCAGAAGGTCCTAATCGATTTAAGAAACTACGAAGCGGGAAAGTACATCGAAAAAGTTAGATAATAAAACGGGATCATTAATTATTCTTTAAACGGAGAGAGTATTCCTAATGAGTCTCCATTATCTTTTTTTATCGTGTTTCTGTAGTGTCTAATAGTTATTCCTAATGCCACAATCTGTGATAGCTATTTGAAGAAATAATCAGTAAAATTGAATCGAAAAAATTTTCATTGAAAATTCTAAGATTTCATAGAGTTATTTATATAGTTAATATAGTCCTTATAAAGAAATCAAAAACCGGTAAAGTCGTGTAGACTAACCATTTTATAAATAGCAATCCTTTTTTTTCCTCGCCATTCCCTCAATGGAATGAGGGGAGGGAGGGAGTCACAAAGTGGGGATGGGAGAGGAAGGGACGAGAAATGGTTTGACAGAGTTTTATAATCAATTTTACTCTTATTTTTCGAAAATTAGAACGTGAACTCACAAAAATTTGTCAAAAAAGTCTATAAGGAAGTCCCCCAATAAATATTAGAAGACCTGAGATTACTTATTGGTATTGATAAGAAGTAGGATTCATTGGGTTTTTTCCCTAAAAATAAGATGCAGAGGCAGATAAAAGATGTTAGAAGGATTAATTGTCAGTTTTGGGGTTTTCATTGCATTAGGACTTATTACATATGTTGGAGCATGGTATACAGCAGAATCGAACTCTCCCCGTGCATTAATAGGAGTTTACATTTTATTTCTAACCCTTGCTCAGTTTTTTGCAGCAAAAATAGCTATGTTTGATCTGGGTTTAGAATTAATTCCTCTGGTTGGGCCTTTTTTATCTGATTTAGGCATTATACCTATTTTTGCGCCCGTAGGAGTAATTGTTTTCCCTTTTACTCTCCAAGTGACAGATATGGTAAATGAAAGATTCGGTAGAAAAGCAGTATATGAAATGATCTGGATAGCTCTTGTCAGTCAAGTAATTATGGTTGCCCTTTTAATACTAGCTGGATTCCTTCCAGCATTAGGAGACGATCCTTTAATCCCTTTTACTATTGTTCCTGCAATAACTCTAGCATCATGGATTAGTTTTCTCATTAGTGAACGTTTTGACGCTTGGATTTATGATAAGCTTCGTTTATGGATTCATCGAAAATCCAACAAAGAAGAAGAGTGGTGGAAATATCTCTGGATAAGAAATGTTTTTAGTGATATCTTAAGTTTAGGATTAGATTCTATCATCTTTATCCCCTTAGCTTTCCTGATTTTACCCTCAGTTCAGAGTTTATTCGATGCTTCAATTAAAGTAGCTACCCTCGAATTTATTCTAGTTCTTATTGTTGGTCAGCTAATAACAAAATGGTTTCTTGGTATAATCGATACTCCGCATATGTACCTAACCCGCTGGATTTATGAGAAAAAAAACCAACGTGAAGAAGCTTAAAGAAAATATTTTTTCTATTCGACCAATTACGAAGAAATTTTTGGATGAATAGTATTACTTTAATCATTTATCAGGACCAGATTATCCAAAGCCATAATGAGGGGGAAAGCGTTTCCATTAAAGCTAACATGTGGATAATACTGCGTGTAATATTTCAATCCCACACCCAGATGAACAACCATTTGATCTTCTTTTGAAAGCATATCACCATTACTACTTAAACTTTTCAGTTTGTTTTCTACACTGTGTTTAATCGAAGATTGCAAAGCTTCCCACATTACTGGTTCTGGTTCTTTCAGTCGTTTTCTACAAACGAATACAACATCAAATTCAATACTCTTTTTCCCACGAATTTGAGTACTTGTTTCCATCTCTGCACGAACAGGATAAACTGCTGTTATATAGAATTTGTTGTCTAATAAACTCTGTACAATCGACGCCCAAGCGTTTAGTTGTTTGTGATGAAAAGTAAAAATCAATAACCCATCTGTTTTTAGCACACGAGAAATCTCTTGGAAAACTGCACTCAATCCTTGTTGATAATCTTCACCTGTTTTACCAATTTTAACATTTTTCACTATTTCTGCTTTCTTCGGTGTTAAAGGTGCTCCAAACCAAGGATAATAGTCTTTAAGACCTAATCGTAACCAGACATAGTAAAAATCGGATAGTTCTGCATACTGAACATTATCATAATAAGGAGGATCTGTTATGACTAAATCTATGCTATTACCAGGAATTTGAATTTGATCTGAGGAGCCACAATAAAGATAGACACTTTCAGATGGATTTTTTAGCAACGCAGGATAGGAGGAGACAGTTTTCGCAACAATGGGACGAATCATTGGTTGACGTTTTGCCTCTCCGTTCTCGGCTATATAATATTCATATGGTTTTTGACAGAACTCCTTAATTCTTATAGTTTTCGCAAAAAAATTCTTAAAGGTTCCTGTACCTAATTTTGCTCCCCAAACATTGTTCTCAACAGGATTTAAAGTAGCAGGAAAGGCGTGTTTTCGAAACAAATTGTAAATATAATGATTCTTCCTATGATATTCACATAAGAGGTTATTATATTCTAGGGCTGTAGAAAACGTTATCAAAAAAAATTCCCTTAGATTTTGATCAGGAATTTGAAGAATTTCCCTCAATAATTTTCCAAGACATAATAATTGCCTGGCATTAAACATTTCCATAAAAGACAGGATTTGGTGATTGAGTAGCTCCTGAGTTTTCGCACCCATTGGGATTTTTTGTTGAGGGAGGGGTAACTGATCCTGAATCGACTTCAGTTCTCGACAAGCTTGTTGATAGAGGTCAAAATCTTCAGTATCAGCTCGTTTGTAGTCTCGGGTTTTGCATGAAGGACAATAATATTCGATGGCGTACAATCGTTCCGAAGGTCTTCCTTGTTTTATGTTCACATCCACAATCTTGCCTGTATGATCACAGTGATTACAATAATACCTTCCGCGTTTGGCAATGTGGCTCTTCTTCTCAAAATTGTTTTCACATTTTGGACACTGCAAAAGATTCTGGATTTTTGCTTGGAAAACAATCTCACATTTAGGACAGATATAATACGCTTCAGATGTATCTTTGCGCTTGTATGCAAATAAATAGCTACGAAACAGAGGTATGGTCTCTGCACAATGTTCGCATTCGATTTCTTTGACCCAGAAGAAATACATGACATCCGCTTGCTGCGAACAATGCCCACATCTCGTTTCATAGTATTTGAGAAGCTCTGTTTTTAGCTTGGTAGCAAGTTCATCGAATTTTGTTTTGATATCTTCTATGTTAACCTCATCAAGCTCTTTCTTGACAGTAAACCAAGCTACTGGGTTTATATCACCCCCGATGACTCCTCCAAAACCTAAACGTATTGCCTCAATGATAGTGGTTCCTCCTCCCATAAAAGGATCAAGAACACATAAATTATGGAAATTATGTTCTTGTAGATATTCTTTCCAAAAATCGTCAACACTCGTCAACTTAAAATTGCCTTCTTTTAATGATGGTTTTTTTGCAGCATAGATGAGAATTGATCGAAAAACAGAACCCAATCGTCTTGCAAACCATTTATGCAAAGTCAAGACTGGTCTATAGTATCGTTTTGCGTTACTTTCCCGATAAGCAATTTCACTCACAATAGAAAATGGAAAATTCTTTTCAATTGCGCTCTTCTCAGAATTCTCCAAAGATTTCATGTCCTAAAGAGAAAAAAAGGAAAAAGAAGTCATTTTCTTCTTTTTCTGAAAATGACTAATGCGATGATTGCTGGAAAGATGAAAATTAACGGAGTGGCTGGTGTTGGTTCAGTAGTAGTAGATGAAATAGCACTAGTCGAGTTTGTTTCTTGTGTTGTGGCAGTAGCTATTTTTAGTGATACTGAATGATTAGTTTCAGCATTTACGTCTAGATTCACATCAACCACGCGAAGGCCATTATCAATGAAGCTGTTTACGACCTCACCACCCGTTGCCTCATAGTCATTGTTTGGATCCATTTTAAACCGTAGATGAGCATCAGTTAAGCTGTGATTTAGCCCATTCCAGAAATACGCTGTAGTACTAGTCTCTGTTCCGTCATTAGACCCTAAATAAGTTGTTCTAATCTTGTTAATAGGCCACGAGGGGGCCGAGTAACTGGAAACAGCAGCAGGGCCGTAAGAAAGTTTTGTTATTTCATTGTTTTCAACTGTAACTAATCGATACCCTGGATTGTCTCCTACAGCCTCAGTTGTCCCAATATGTTTTGTACCCTGTTCCTCATCATATTTATTTTGATGAGTATGTCCATGAAAGTAAGCTTCAAGTCCTGCGGATTTGATCCATGATTTTATTTGGCTTACTTCGGAACTACCTTGAATCGTTTCTTCTCCAGTTACACCATAGTCGTTCAACGGATGATGCATAGAAAGTGTTTTCATCGTTGCGGTTGATTTAACAGCTTGTAGGGCGTTTTGAAGATATGTCATTTCCTCAGGTAGTGTATCATAGTTTCGACTACTGCTGTCACCTAGCACAAAAGCATGGCCACCATACCAAAAAGTTCCATGAGTCGGACCAATGATTTCTAACCACACACCTTTACCTGATCCCCACTCCCAAGCGGTGGGTGTTGTTGCTGTTGCTTCCCAATCACCATGGTTACCAATGATCGAGACCATTGGAGTATTATCTAGGTACAGATCCAACCATTTGGGATATGTTAAGAGAGCTACTTCATCAGTCCATTCTGTTAAATCTCCTAAATTGAGAATAAATTCTGGATTAATAAGATTTATTTCCTTTAACAAATCAGTGAAATTTCCAATACCAGTCTTCTCATTTCGATATTTATAGCCTGCTGAACCATCACGATGATATTGAGGATCAGCAAGAACAACGAATGTATAGGAGGTTTTAATTGCTTTGACAATTTTAAGAGAGTTTATTTCAGTATGAGTACTCGTTGAACCACCGATTGAGGCACTTACCTTCATGTCATAGAGCCCTAGGTTAGCAGGAGTAGAAAAGACTAATTTCCAGAGATTATCACTATCAGCATTAAATGTGGGGGTAACACTGGGAGATAAAGATTCTCCGACACCACCTAGATTGATCGCCCAGCTAGTCGCAGTACTGGAGGCATTAACTTTGACAATCACCTCTGAGTCTGGGAGAGTGACTTTAGGAATGTTCATTGTTGGAGAAATGACTCGAATGCGTGCTGTTTTCAATTTAGTGTCAATAAACCAATAGTTCTTGTTATTATCATCTTTAGTGGAACTTTGATCGATGAAATAGAAAACAAGATAATCGGGTTTGTCATTCAGGATGAAGGAGACTTCCCAAAGGCCAACAGCAGTATTATTGATCATTGGTGATTTTGCTGCGGTATAAGAGACTACATTAAAGGGGGATAATGTCGAATTAACGGGCCACATCCCCATTGACGGCGCGACAGCACCATAGGTTTTTCCTGAGAATAACTGGTTGTCAGGAACGTACATACCCCATATGAGGAATATTTGCGTTGAATTAGGAGAGAGTACTGCATCAGATGCAGAGGTGTTATAGGTGATTGTAACAGTATCACCAACACCAGGTACGTCTGGAGTCCAGTTCACTCGCCCATTCGCAAACGGTTCCGCACGAACGGTGGAGTTAATATTAAAATAAGTTAGAGGGAATAAAATGACTAGAATTATTATGCTTATTTTCTTGCGAGAGAGAGTTAACATTGAGAAACACCTCATTTTTCACAATTAATTGATTGTGTGTTGATATAATCAATAGATTTTTTGAATGTTTCTCTGATAAATCTATAATAATGTCTATTGCTTTCTTTTGCTTTGAAATTCATCTTTATTGCGCATGAATCGAATTGTTAAATCGCAATAAAAAAATCCTTTAGCAATAAAAATACCACGTAAATGACTGCAGAAAAAATAGCTGATACGG
>JAEOTU010000076.1 GCA_016839665.1 Candidatus Hodarchaeota archaeon | reverse complement strand
TTCCAGGATTAAATGTTGACTCGAGAAGAATAATAGTCGTCGAAACTTCTGACATACAGTAAACAAGGGAAATCATTGCTCCAGCAAATACACTGATGGCAATCATTGGAACGGTGACTTTGTAGATAGTATAAGAACGGCTAGCTCCGAGATTGAATGATGCTTCTTCTAATTGGACATCAACTTGCTGCATTCCTGCAAATGCGGCTCGCATTGTGAAGGTGAACTTTCTGATTGTGTATGAAACAATAAGTAAAATTACTGGATTATTCTCTGGATTAAAAAGACTGATTATTGGTAAAGTTTGTCCGTAAAACATTATAAAATAGCCGAAACCTATAATAATTCCAGGAATTGCAAGGGGAAGTGTTACAATAGTATCTAAGAGATCCCTTCCAGGGAAGTTCTTACGAGCAATGAAATAGCTAGTAACCGTTGCTAGGATGGCTATAAAAAGTGTTGCAATGAATGAATAGATAAACATATTGGCGATTGTTTGGAAAAATTCCGCCCTTAATGTTAACGCTGATGCGTCAGGTTCATGTCCAATACCTAAATAGGTGAGAAATCTTATAAAGCCCGTATATTGATCGGAGGTGGTGGCGCCTAGGACATAATTAGTAAAAGCAAGTACCAAGGTTACGATGAGAGCTAGTATGCCGAATGCAGTTATAGCCCAACCCAATATCTTTTTTCTCTTATCCTCATTTCTAACGAGATAAAAAAAGGCTGAACCAATGATACCAAGGCAAATAAGGACAAGCAAAAAATAGAAGAAACCGTCTCCTTCAATGCCAAACAAAATCGTTCCAATATGAGGAATTAGAGCGATTGGAATGAATATTGATGAGATAACGATGAGGAATATTGCTTGCTTTTTAGAAGCTGGGCTGGTACGAGGTTCACCTACACGTCCTTTAGAAATCATGGCATAGTGTTTTAAAGAAACAAACCGACGAATCAGAAGAAAACCAACAATGGCAATGATAACTAGGATAGCCGCTAATGCGGCATATTTTGCAATAATATTGTAACCTAGTTGGGTATAAGGGTTATAATTAATGATATCATCGAAAATTAACGTTGGCATATAATTGAAGACATCGCCTGTCTGGATCTCTTTGAAAATAAGAGGAGTTCCAATATCTTCAATTGCTAGGATAAAACAAAGTACAGATCCAGCTGCAAGGCCTGGCATTGCTAATGGAAGAGTGATCGATCTTGTGAGCTTGAATCCCTTTGCGCCAAGATTTTCAGCGCATTCTTCTAATGAGGGGTCGATATTCACCAATGAACTATATACATTCAAGTATATCAAAGTGTAGAAATGAAGAAATTGAACGAAAATAATGCCAACTGAGCCACCCATTACAATTTTGATATTCAGCAAATTATATAGAACTTGGTTTACGACACCAATCTCTCCTAGAATACTTTGGAAACCAATAATTGAAACGAATGGAGGGATAATGAGAGGTAATAATAATAAGGGCCGAAAAAAATCTTTTAAAGGGAAGGTATATCGTGCCATAATAAATGCAAAAAAGATTCCGAAGATTGCAGAAAGAAAAGTGGTTGAAATTGCCACTAAAACACTGTTTGGTAAACCACCAAGATCGGGGCCTTGAAATATCCATTTAGTACCCCATTTTGATTGATCTGGACCTGTCTGGATAGGTTCTGGGAAGAGAATTTGAAGTTCGTTCCAAAAAACTCCAGTAAAGGCAAGAACCACGATAACAATAAGAGCTAGGAGCGAATAGCCCAGAATACGGCTCCATGAAGCTTCTGATGTAATATATCGTGGTTTTAAGAAAAAGAAATAAACTAAAGTGACTATAACAAGGAGTACCAGTACAGTAAAGAAAAAGCCTACCAAAATTGGACGACTTGGATCATTTATCGCTGTTTCAGATATTCGCTGGGCAAAACCACCTCCCCAAATCCCATCATCTAAGAAAATATCAAAGAAGGGTTTGAACAAGAAATCTGTGGGTGTTCCACCAAGAATATATTCCCCTAATCCTCCCATTGCAGTTAAAACGTCACCAGTTTGTGTTAAAGACCAAAACAATATTGAACCAATCGGAATGATCAAGAAAATCGTAAAGAATCCAAATACAAATAAAATAAAGATCGTTGGACCCGTGCCAAGTTCAAATTTTAATTTCTTTAAATCATCTATCACGCGCTGATAATAGGATTTCTGTGCGACTACTTCCATGGTTGTGCCTCCTATAAGAAAAAAAAAAGAGGAAGGAATTACTTCCTCTTCGATGTGATAATGGGAACTATTACTAAAAGACCAAGCAGAACAGGAATTAATTCAAACCCAGGAGCAGGAACCCAAGTTGCGCCCTGATTATCTACTGTAACCTTAATGGATCGTGTTTGGGTATTACCTGTTCCATAAGTAATTGATACGCTGATGGTATACGTACCATCACCTCTACCTTGTTTCAGTGTATCCCAAGTCTCATTGATGTTATCAAAACCTGATGTAAGTTCTTTAGTAAAAACGACTGTACCTTCTGCATCAGTGATTGAAATTTCGATTGTTTCAACAGTAAATTGCGTTGTTTCGGTTGCTGTTACGGTGATATATGTGATATCGCTGACAGTTTGATTAGCAACTGGATGTCCTATTGTAGCACTGGGCATAGCAACTGAGTACCGTACGCTTACACTGATTTGCGCAAAAAGACTTCTACCAGATCCTTCATAAGCTGTAGCTTTTACCGTATGCTGTCCATTGGAGTAATTCGTGGTATCCCAGTTAAACGTGAAGGGCGCTCCTGTATCACTCCCGATTAAAGTGCCATCAACAAAAAAATCAACACGTGTAATCCCATAAAGGAAACTCCAGTCGCCATAGTCAGTAGCATCGACTTTAATCTCCACTATAGGATCTCCTTCATCATTTGGATTAACAATAGCATTTTTTGTAGGATACAAAAACTCTACTTCGAATTCCTTGAAATGTGTGCCATCATTGTCATTATCATCTTTTTCTGCGATAATTTTATTACCAATCTTGTTATAATTGCTTTTAGCGTAAGTACTATATTCTGTGACAAGACTATCTCGCATTGTTGGATCTGCTGCGTAATCTTGCTGCAAAGAAAGAGCTTCTTCAAAGGAAATCTTTGGTTCGCTCATTGTACGGGATAATGAGCGGTACTCTTCAGTGGAAATCTCATTGGCTTTGTAAGCAGATACTAATTTATCCCAAGCAGAGTACAACTGGGTTGATGAACGAGTCAATGCTCCTTGGAAGTAGAAAGTGACAATATCGTAGATAGCTTGGGCACGACTCTCATTGAAAGGTATTCCTTCCTTACTAACGGTATTGTTGAAAGCTGCTGCTAAATCTGCTCGTTGATTTCCTAGAACGTCCTTTGCATAGTTAAATGCTTCATAATAGACTGGTAATCGATTGATGCTGGTATCCAGCCACATTGCTTGTCCTTCCTCTGACATTACAAAATTTACAAAATCCTCTGCATACTGTTGATATGGCGTGCTTGAAGCAACAGCTATCGGATCAGCATTAACAATACTCTCGTTTTTTGGAATAATATACTCACACGAAGGATTCTGAAATTGCGCTTGATAACCATAAAAGTCAATGGTCATAGATATAGCTTGTGAGCCAGTAACTACTGAATCGCGAGTAGGTCCTGATCCACCTTCAAAGATTTTTGAGTTAGCAGCCATTCGAGTGAGAATATCCCAGCCTGCATCCCAACCGAATTTTTGAAGGATAATCTGATAGACACGAGTGTTAGAAGTAGTCTCAGGAGCGTCACCCATTCCAATAGCATGCTGAGTTGTACCTAGATAATAATCAGGTGAAGCCAAATCTTCCCATGTTTCAGGTACAGATAAACCATATGTTTCTAGGTTATCATGGTTGACAGTAAAGCCAAAGCTCGAGATTGCTGCTGCCACCCAGAGGATTTCTCCTGTTGTTTTGTTGTAACGAATCATATCTGCTCCAGCAATAGTATCATTGACATTATCTTTGATATAATTTATCAGTGTGGTATTTTGGAGGGGAGCCATCAATCCTGCGTCGGCTAATACATTAAAAATGGTTGGTCCGCCGCCCCACAATATCGATATAGGATTGGAACCACTTTCAACTGCTGACCGCCACGCTGCAACGTTTGTTCTTTCGAGAAACAGAATATTAGACACTCCAGGGTGAGAAGCAACGAATTTGTCTGTGTATTTTTTATAGATAGTCTGGTCGTGTCGAGTAAGCCCATATAGAGTTACTGCATTAGGTTTTGCTTCAACAGGCATTAGAACGTCTCCCATCGTGGAAACCACCGCAATGGTGAGAGAAAGGAGAATAATTCCAGTAATAAATTTTAGACGTTTCATTTTTTTCACCTAGTTTTTCTTATTTTTCAAATTAATAACTTTTTGGTCCAAATGATAGAACATTACGAGGTTTAACATTGAGATAAATTTGTTGACCTCGGCGAAGTTGTTCAGAAGTATCAGAACGATAAATCACAAGATCCTCCCCATTAGCCATTCTTCCTGTCACTCTTTCAAATGTCCCAAGGTACATCGTAGCCCTGACCCGAGCAGGGATTTGGTTTTCATTCATATCTTCAGAAAGAGAAATTTTCATTTTATCGGGACGTATAACTATTCGTGCTGGTTTTCCTTTTTCAAGATCAATCGCATAATCACTTTTTAATGAACGATTGGTTTTAGGGATTTCCAACTCTCCTGACGTACCATTTGAAGAGAGTGTCGGTAATTCCAGAAGATTAGCTTCACCAATGAAAGTTCCAACAAAAGAATTCGCAGGTTTTTCCCAAATGTCTTGGGGAGAGCCACGCTGTCGGATGAGTCCAAGATCCATTACAGTAATAAAGTCAGAAATGCTCAAGGCCTCTTCTTGGTCATGTGTAACATAAATTGCTGTTAATCCAAGTTCTTTGACCAAGTCACGTATCTCGCGACGTGTTTCAATTCGTAATTTTGCGTCAAGATTGGATAGGGGTTCATCCATTAACAATACGTCAGGGTTAACCACTAGACATCGCGCCACGGCGACTCGCTGTTGTTGGCCTCCACTTAACTTATTAGGCATTCGATCTATATATTGTTCCATCCGCACTTTCTCTAATGCTTCATAAATTCGCCGATCTTGTTCTTCTTTTGGCACTTTTCGTAACTTGAGACCATAAGCGACGTTATCTCTAACAGACATATGTGGCCAGAGAGCGTAATTCTGAAAAACCATTGCAGTATTCCTATCCTGCGGAGGAACTTCGGTAACATCTCTATCACCAAAAAATATGCTCCCACTATCAGGATAGTAGAAACCTGCGATTAATCGAAGAGTTGTTGATTTACCACAACCTGATGGCCCGAGAAGAGTCAAAATTTGCCCCTCACGGACATCTAATGAAACATGATCCACAGCAACAATGTCACCAAAGACTTTAGAGACATTTTCTAACCGTACTTCAACCATAATTAAACCTCACTTCTACCTTTATTTCTTAATGAGTAGAATATCCATTTTTAGGATTAAAAGTCAACTTTAATGTTCTTTTTAGCTCCAATTCTTTACTAATTAAAGTAATATTTATTTGTAAAATATTTTTGGTATTAGAAAAGAGAAAATTCTAGAGAAATTTAAGAATCATCTTTCCGTTTAGAGATTCTTATGGTTATCGAACTATTGTCTTAAAAATCTAAGAAAAAAAGAATATGAGAGTTTAAAAGAAAAATAGGAATTGAAAGAAGAATTTATATCTTCTTTCTTTGTCGAATGACTACTACGGTTCCTACAGTAGAAATGACTAGAATAATTCCGAATCCTGGTGCTCCTCCACCTGTAGTGGTTGTGGTTACGGAAGTAGTATTTGTAGGGGTTTCTGTGGGGCAATCAGTTTCAGTAATTGTGATAGTTGTTGTACTGTCTGCGTCTACATCGAACTCCACGTCTACATAATAGACATTATTATATAGAAATTCTGATTTAATTGTTCCTCCAGTTGCATCATAGCATTTTGATGTAGGTTTCATAGCAAAACGAACGCGTGCGCCTTGGTATGAATGGTTATAGCCATAATGGAAAGTTGCGGTGTTACTTGCTAAAGAGCCATCATTGGCTTGAGAAAAGTCTACATAGACCATTTGACCATCTGAGTCATCAAAGAGGGGATTAGAATGACATGTTTCAATATCGGGAGTACTTGGAACTACAGGCCCATAAGAAAAATGAGTAAATTCATTATTTTGTACGTGAATTAAGCGAATACCAGTTGAAAAGCCTGCTGATTCTGATCCAACGCAATTGTCGGTACCAATGTGAGTTGTTCCTTGAAGTTCACTATAAGCGTCTCTGTGCATGTGTCCATGAAGGAAGTAATCAAATTTACCCGTTTTCAACCAGGATTTGATATCGTCTGCAATATCTACATTTTCAGTAGTACCATAATAACTTTCATCAATTGGATGGTGTTGCATGTAAGTTTTCATTGTGGCACTAGAAGGAGCATTGGTAATGACATCCTCAATCCAGTCAGCTTCACCAGGGATACTAAGAACTTGCTGATCGTCGCTAAAACCAGTAGCATAATAATGAGTACCATACATGAGTGTCCAATGACTTGGCCCGAAGACACGTTGCCACACGCCTCGGCCAGAACCATATTCATGATTACCTGTAGAACCTGTTCTTTCAAACTCATCATGGTTTCCTGGTAAACTAAACATTGGAACATCCAAATACTCAATAATCCAACGTTTCTGGTTTTCCATAGCAACTTCATCACACCATTCGGTCATATCACCTAAAACAAGAATAAATTCGGGATCTAGAAGGTTCAATACTTTTAAAACCTCGGTAAAATTCCCCTCTCTCGATGCATCACCAGCTGGAGCATTTTTATTGCCGCCATATGAACCATCACGGAAGTGTTGTTGGTCAGCAATGACGATTATCCAGTAATCACTCTTGATTTTGCTTGCAACAGAGAGAGAGTTATGTTCAATGTGTGTTCGGGCTGTTCCACCGATTGTAGCTTGATATTGTAGGTCGTATAGTCCTAAAGGCATAGTACTTGGAATAGTAACTGATAGAACCCAATTATCATTCGTACTATCAAATGTGGCGGATGGACTGAGAGAGATTGGAGTATCGCTTTTTCCTATGGCAACAACGTCCCAGTTAGTTGCGGAATCACTTGCATTAACAACAAACTCGGATGATCCACCAGGTACAACAAATTCAGGATTATTAAATGCAGGAGAAATTGGGAATATCCTTGCTGTTTTAAGTTGAGATTCGATTTTCCAGCCTCCACTAGGTTTATCTGTTACACCACCTCCTACAAACCATACAATAAGCTCTTCAGCTACATAGGAAAGTGTAAAACTAACTTCCCAGGTACCATCAGATTTATTGGTCATAGGAGTAATTGCTGTAGTGGGACCATTCCAAGAGTCCACGGAAGTTCCAGCTGGCCACATTGTTTGACTGGGTGCTGCAACAAATTTATTACCTTCTACAGTCATTTGCCAGTGCATTGCCAAAGACGTGACTGCAGGATCAATTGTCCCTATAGAAGGGTCATAAGTGATTACTAGAAGATCCCCTGCAGTCGGACTTGAAGGAGTCCAAGTACACGCACCGTTAACAGGATGTGCTGGGCTAAAAACTAAGGAGTTTTTGACTCCAATTAATCCTAGAAATAGAATTAGAACAATAAAGATTCTTTTAGTTTTCATGATATAATCACCATGCGAAATTTAATTGCTTTTGAACTTAGTAGAGAAATTATAGTACCAAATATAAAATTTATCTAGAAAAAGTTGAGATTCTAAGGAAAGAACTCTACTACTAATAATCTAGACAACTGAGAGCAAAATTGTAGATTCAGCCTCAATACTTCAATAGCTACTTCTTCGGCCTATTAATTCATATTAGTATTAATAGAAAATTTTTTTTTGATAAAAAGGAAGAAGAAATAAAAAAAATCATCTTCTTCTTTTACGTCGTTGAATAATAGGAATAACGGCAAATATCACAACAAAGAATTCGAACCCAGGGGCTCCTCCACCATCTGTGGTGGTGGTTGTTGTTTCAGTTGTAGTAGTGTTTACGCTAACCTTGGAAACTGTCACCGATTTAGTAGCTCCTGCTGAAACAGGAACATGAACTTCGACATGTGTTACTCCACCTTTATCGTATTGGGAATAAACCTCACCAACATCAGTTTCATAGCTGTTGCCTGATTTCATCTGGAAAACGATGCGTGCAGCTGACAAATCTTCTGCTAGATTATTCGTGATAGATCCTGTAGCTGTTTCCTCAGTACCATCATTTGTACCACTAAACGCGGAACTAACTTTACCCCAGGGATAGAGTTCGTCATTAGTCGTGTAATCCCATTTAGTAATCTCATTGTTAGATATCTTTAAAATGCGATATCCCTGGATGGCACCGCTTTGACCGATATGGAAAGCTCCAGTTTGAGTTACTTGTTGAGAACCATCAACACCTGCTGACGCATGGATATAATAATCAATATTACCGCTTTTAACAAGAGGAGCTAATTTTGAACGACCATCTTCATCAATAGCATTTTGACCTGTTGGATTGTAAGTCGTTTCATAGCCAATTGGATCGTGGATCATTAGAAATTTCGCGTTACCAGATGCGCTACCCATCGTACTGCTGAACCAATCGAGTTCCGTTTGATCCATTCGGTGGTCACCTGTGTAGATACTAATGAAGTAATGGTTACCGTACATCCATTGCTTATGGCGGATACCGACAATTCTCTCAAGGGCGCCAAGTCCCGCACCTGTGTACTCCCAATCAGCTTCGGATCCAATGAAGCGGTCACGATGAGATGCTACATAGACATGGGGGAGATTATAAAAGAGTCCAATATATTCTGTATATTGCTGCATGGTTTCAATATCACCCCAATGAGTTGTAGAACCTAAATTCACAAAGAGATCCGCATTAATGATTGAAAGTTCTTTGAGAAGGGTAGAGAAGTTATTATTTCCGTGAAGAGAACCATCGATTGCATACGCGGTACCAGCATGAGGATTCATTTCTTGATCACCAAGTAACGCGATAGTATAATCAGTTTTGAAAGAATCTACCACTTGAATTGCATTTGCCTCTATATCAGACCAGGATGTTCCTCCAACAGATGCTGACACTATCAAATCATACAAACCCACTTCAATTGAGGCTGGGAGTCCAACAGTCAGTGTCCACCACCCTGATGTGGAGTCGTAGGTGGGAGAGCTGACAGTACATGTGAGAGCAGAGTCAGAGCGTCCACCCAACTGAACAGCCCAATCTGTGGCGGAGGCGTTACCACGAACAGTAACAGTGAAGGAATTTGTTTTTTTAACAAAATTTGTTTCAGCTACAGAGGGATCAATGATATAAACACCTTCAGTGGAAAAAAGGGGGTCAATAAACCAGGCACTGTTTTGACTGCCGTCACGGGGGTCAGCCCCATTGGAATTAACACTGAAATAGAATCGAATCCGATCAGGTAAATCATCCTGCATCGTGAGGGAAATTTCCCAGATTTCAGAGGAAATATTTGTCATTGGAGAGGCTAATAAGAACCCATTATAACCTTTAACTGAATTAGGCAGATACCATTTTTTACTGGGAGGTACTGGAGTAATTCGGCCAAGATTAGGGTCATAATTCCCATTAAAATCAAATCCCCATTGTAGATAGAGGGATGTGATTGAAAAATCCAACGATCCAGCGGTCGTGTTATACTGAATGGTTACAGTATCTCCCACTTTTGGATACTTAGGAGTCCAATCCACCGCTGTTGCGGCAGAAGGAATTGCTCCCACTTGTTGAGGAGCGAAAAAGACTCCTAAGGGAATTAACAATAAAATTAGGAAAGGAATCACTTTCAATTTTATGATTTTCATTTACATATACAACCTATTAATTATAAATTTCGATATTATAAGGGATTATTTCTAGTATTTTCAACCTTTTATAGTTTTTTCAGATGGTTTCTGATGATCAAAAATTTTTGTTAGAGCGAAATACAAACCAATTTAGTAACAAAGAATCCTGTAATTAAAATCTCTTCTTCTTGATTGAAAATACTATTAGAGATAATACCCCAAAGAAAAAAAATAATGGTGTTTGTTTGCTAGAACTGGCCGTGGAATCCGCATTGGTTGAAATGGTTGTATTTTCTCGTATCGTTGTTGTTGGATCAGGTGTACCAAACTTAATTGTTGCTGTAACTGGATAATGATCTGAACCATAGGTTGCCATATTGGATACAATAAAGTTGGAACTAACTAAATCATCAGCCTTGTTAGGGGAGACAAAAATATAATCAATTCGGCAGAAAGGTCGTAATCCTACACCCCAATTCTCTGCAACAACCGTAAAACCAGGTTCATCAGGATGACAACATCGGTAAGCATCCGTATAGTTGGCATTAAGAAGTTCTGTAACTGGGCCTATTCCAGATTGTTCAATTGTGTACGCTCCAGCCTCGCAATTCGGTTCTAAATTCGAGTCTCCACAATCAACTGGAGAATATGAATTCAGATCTCCTATTACGAGAACCGACTCATTCGAAGGAAGATCATTGATAATTGATAAAATTCCTATCATCTCTAAATGACGATCATCTGCAAAAATTGGGCCACTTTTGAGTCTGAAATTGAAAACATGGACTAACTCGTTCATAATTTCGATTGTCACGTGCTGAACAGCATTATCAAAAGTAACTGTTCCATTATATTCGGTTTGAGTACCTTTATACCATGTGTGGTTTATTATGGGGTATCTAGAAAGAACAGCCTTGTCACCCCATCCTTGAGCAGCTCCATCTGTCGCATATCCCCATGAAAAATCCTCATCAAAATACTTATTGAGCTCATCTTGATATTTTCCTAGGTAATTCTTCCGACTAATATGCCATTCATCAGCTTCTTGAAAACAAATAATATCAGGGGACTCTTCCTTCAATACTGTCAACCATTCCTCCTTACGTCCACTCTTCTCGCCATCTTGGCCACCTGAATTAATATTATAACTCATAAATGTGACTTCTATGGTTTCAGAGGAATGAGCAGTGATAGAGACTGGAATTAATGGCAAAACTAGAGTGATCATTATAACTATATAAAAATAAAAATATTTCTTCATAAATTGAAGCATTTTTGGATCCCTTATTACTATGGCATATTATAAGTATAAAGAATGAAATAGAACCAACTTTTTAGATTAACATCATGATTTGAAGGTATCAAATAGTAATAATAAATATTGGCGCTCTCAACTTACTGTTGTTAAATTAAGAAAAAAGACTTAAAGAGAAAATGAAGATAACAAGTTAATTGGATTCTGAAAATATTATTAACTAAATGTGATGATTGGAAAATGAATAGAACAAAAATTTCAAAGTCATTATGGTCAATAATAGTCATTTGTTTTGTTTTCGGGGTTGTTTTTTTTTCTTATCAACCGCTTTCAGGTTTCAATAGAACATCGTCGCAGCTATTAATAGACAGTAATACTATTAAAAGCATTGATGACCTTGATAAAACTCGGATTTTAGTAGATATCTCGCATGGTTGGGAAGTTTTCATTCCAGGTAAAGTTTCACCAATGGGAGCAATTTTGGAAGCAACTGGGAAATATGAAGTTGTTCCTCTGTTTATGCAAGAAATAAATGATAGTGTACTTGCTGATATTGATATACTTATGATAATTACACCTGACCCCAATGTTCCGTATACTACATCAGAGATCTCGGCAGTATCAAATTTTTGGAAATCAGGCGGGAGAATATTATTTAGTGGATCTTTTCAAGGAGTTGGTTTTGAATTATATCGTCCTAACTCCGAAATAAATAGGATTGTCTCAAATCTCGGTTTCAATATTACTTTTGACGAGGATCGTACCGTTCACGCACGTGGCCTGAATACTAATAGTCTTCCAGATCACCCCTTAACATATGGAATTACCAGTACATATTTTTATGATGGCTGTCCAATTGATATTGGAAACGAACCAGAGGCTGAAGTCATCTCTGAGCGGAAAGGCAACCCAAATTATGTTGCATGGAGTAATTCTAGCCACAGAGCGGTCTTCTTAGGAGGTGTTGATCCTCTTTTCGAATTCAATTCAAGAACTCTCATGCATGATCCTAACGCTCTTAACTACACTCATCACTATCAATTTCAATTAAACATTTTTCATTGGCTCTCCTCTCGTGCACCAGAAGCAATTGAAGATTATCGTCCAATAAAAATGTATACGGGTTTACAGAACTCAATTTCCGAAGCAGAACTTCGACAGCTACCCTATTTTAAAGGTGTTTGCCATTTCCATACCGAGACTAGTTTGATTGCCCTTACCAATGATCAAATTGCAGCGAGATCAGTGGAACTAGGATACCAATTCATTGTTGTTACTGATTATAACGCTGTCGCAGGGGGTCCAGCATTTAATCAGACGATTACCAGCGGAAAATACACAGTGAAAAACAGATTGATTCAAATCATTAATGGAGTGGAAGTAACAGGCCTAGGCCAATATCATACCACGGGTTGGGGATTAACTGAAGATATTGCAGGTGTTCTGAATCCTGTTGAACGGATTGAGTTATTTCATGCACAAGGAAGTCCTTGCATTCTTGCTCATCCGTCATGGTTAATTTCTCCAGATTATCCTCGTATATGGGATCCTACTTTATATTCCTTTGATGGGTATGAAATTATCAATTCTGGATTTATTCAAGGGAGTGGAAATCTGGTTTATACAGGAAAACCATGGTACGGAGGACCCGATGACTCTGGTGCGACATGGAACAAGACATGGATGTATGTTTTCACTGAAGACATTAGCAGCGATCCAAAATGGTGGACAGAAGCTTTTAACAAAAGTAGAATAGTAATTTATAACCCTAAGGACGATGTATATGCAGGAGATCAATTGTTATTAGATGAACTGCTTGCTCGATTTGAGGATGAAACTGCACCTAGAATTTCTCTAAATTCCTCTGATAATTTCTCACCAGAGGAGGATGTAATAGTCGATGTTATTGTTGATGATGTTTCTCCTACTGTTGTTACTTTAACTGTGAATGGTGTCTCAAAAGGTAAGATGGATCCAGACCTAACTGTAGTTGGTCGGTTTAGCAAGAATTTGGGAACCTTTGATTCAGGAACAACTCTACAGCTTTCAGTTAAAGCTGAGGATGACAAAGGTTTCCAAACGACTCAAGTATTTACAGTTACTATAGGAGAAGATAGCACCACGGCTTCAACAACGATTGCTACTTCAACTCCTAGTTTGACATGGCTTTCAGTTATTCCACTAATTCTAGTGATTAAATTTAGAACAAAAAAACGTAAATGATTTAAAACGTTCTCAGCAATTTGATAATGTTTCTTCTTCTACTCTCTTTGAAGTCATTAAACTGTCACTGCTTCTTGGTTCTTATTCTGTAGACGATTAGTATTGCCATTCCTGCAAGGACAATTATAAGCGAGGATCCACTTGAGGCGTTGCTTGTACTACTTGAACTAGAAGAATCACTGCTTTTCTGGATTGTCAATTCTACGCTGCTAGTTGATGAGTAATCCAGCGAGTCGGAAGCACTAAGAACGAGTTTAACTGATTCTTCCTCAGAAAAGGTTCCTAGATCATGATTAAAGAGTGAATAATTATTTTGATCGCTTTGGAGCTTAAATGTGCCTTTGAGAATACCATCTACCATGACTGTCAATTTAACTTCAGAAATTTGAGAAGCATCTGTTATGACTGCGGTAAATGTTGTTTGTTTCCCTTGGGTAACTGAAATTGGTGAAACAATAGTTATTACTGGAGGATCTTCGTCATTCAACCGACCAACAATTTCATCTACTAATAGCTTATCACCAAAATAGTAATCCCCTAAATGGCTGTAAATGACTACTTTTCGATCAAAAAGAGCTTCTGTCCACCAATCAGGACTTTCACTGATATTATCTGTAAAAACATAATTCCAAACCATCCCTAAACCGTCGTTAACATAAAGTTCTGCAGAATGTGAGTCAGTTGCTCCATAAAAAGGATAAACTGCCAAATTACCGTTACCTTGAAGCCAACCTGAATTTACTGGTTCATATCCATCAAACGGATACAGGTCATGATCCCAAACCCTTGGATAATCAGGAGTGATTAACCAGGAAGGATGGGCAAGAAAAGCTGGACTATTTTGATCATGGAAGAGTTCAATTTTTTCTAGAGGGTTCAGGACTCCTAAAATATCCGTTGCAGTTTCTTTTTCGAACCAACCAACAGTATGATATAAATTCTCTGTTGCTTCTTCACCATCAATAACAATAATGTCGTCTATATGTTTTGATTGAAAATAGTCTCGTAAGGCTGGGCCTCCAGCTACTGTGTTGTAGTCAGTCACAATTACAAAATCATGGTTCAATTCCTCTAATGCATCAGCCATTTCGGGGTAAGGAGCGTTTACATTGCTTATTGCAGTATGGAAATGGCACATCCCTTGATAAAAAGGAAGCTTTTTGATGTCAGTGATGCTATTCGGACTTTCGACACCAGAATAGACCTTTATAGGTAGATAATCCTCGAGGGCCTTTGGGGGGTTATATGAAAGCCAATTCATAAGATTATATTGGAACTGATAATGATCATCACGATGGTCATCGTCCTCGTAATCTCTGTGTTCATTTAGAGGACTATTTGATCCCAAAAAGGCGGCTCTATGAGTTTCATTTTCAAAGACTGCAAAATTAACTTTTTTATTATTCCCTCTAGTCAAGATTTGAATGTTCGTTTCGTCATTGATAGTAATGGAAGTGCCAAGTAAGAGAAAAGAGTTCAAATTATACATAGTATCATGTGTGGGAGGAGAATTTGTTTCAATTTTTGTTACAGGTTCCTGAGCTGTAGCGAAAGACAGGTTGAACCCCAGAGCATCTACTATCTTGTTCAATTCAGAATTAGATCGGGCACTTTCTCCAAATGTTAAAGCACCGACAAGCAAAAGACTACCTTTATTCTGCCAAAATTTCTTAACTGATTGTATTTCATCGTTAGAATAATTTAAATTAGGATCTGGAGACATTATAACAAAAACATCAGCATCAGCAAGAATAGAATCATTTATTTGCTGTTTCATAGTTGTTGATATGACTTGAAACTCTTTTGTTCCCTCTAACAGCCCTCCCATTGTTGAGGCTTTAGCCGGAATAAACACTTCATAACCATGAGAAATATCTACAACAATTTTAGCTACCTCATTAGAGGAGGTTGAAACATGAATCTTTGGGGAGATTAAAGGTTGAATAGGATTTTCTTTTGTTTTTAGATCAGGATGAAGAATCGGAATAAAAATTAATGAAAAACAAATGAACAGGAGGAATTTGGAATGGAAAAAAGCGTTCACACTAGATCAAATCCTGATAAATTTTCTGTTGTAATATTTAGATTCTCAATTAAAAGGATTTTTTGAGAAAATTATAATCAAGCAAAAAAGAACAACAAGTTTGTAAAAAATTACAAATACTCTTTTCTATATAGAGATAGGGGAGAAACAGGTAACTAAATGTTTACAGTTATCATTATTGAGAATTTTTTTTAGAATCAATAGCTAAACTAACGATTTTTCACATTGTTGAAAATATCAGAACTCTATCAAATGATTAAATTTAGAAGATAATTATTTGTTGAGATATAAGCAAATAAATATTAATAAGAAAAACACCTTAAACCGTCGTATATACATTTCTATAGCGTATATGAAGGTAAGAACATTGAAAAAGAAACTATTACTAACTGTTATTATGACAATTACTGTTTTAGGTTTTGCAATGGGGAATAGCACCCCTATTGGTGCTACTACACCCCGTTTGAAAATCGCTGATTTTAAACCGTACAAATTCATAGCATTCGGTGATACACGGAACACTCCCGAAGGTGATAACGCGGGATTAGAGGCTTGTGCAGGACTCATAGAAAACCTCATGGGTACTCATCAAATCAGTTTTATTTTGCATTGCGGAGATATGGTTGATAGCGGTGCAGATCAAAGCGAATATGATGACTATTATTGGCCAGAGATGCAGTCCATCGCTGGTCAAGTGCCGATTTACTATGCTGCAGGGAATCACGAATATGAAAGTGCAACAGGAACAGGAGCCGATATAGACCTTGTCACTTTCAAAGCAAACGTAGAAAATCCTGGAAATGAGGTTTATTACAGTTTCAATAGTCCCCAAAATGATACACACTTTATCGTGTTAAATACAGATTTTCTTGATCTCGCAGATGCTCACGATAAAAATGCAACACGTCGAGCTGAACAAATGGCTTGGTTACAGGCTGATTTTGCGGCAAATGATATTGATAGAATTGTCGTAATGATGCACCGTCCTGCATGGGGAGTAAATAACGCACGTACTCTAAGTGATTATCGTCCGATACGGGCTATATTCCACGATCTATTTGTAGCAAATGGTGTTGATTTCGTTTTTCAAGGCCATGACCACCATTTTTATCACACAGTGAGGAATGACACAGATTATATGATTATGGGAGCTGGAACAGCTGCATTGACATTACCAAACCCTAATGGTAACTGGGTAAAAGAGGAATTGCTTGGGACCGATTTTTATTTTGGAGACACATATGGTGTATGCCTTATTGAAGCAACTGAAGCAGGTTTTGATGTTGATGTCATCGTTGCAAATGGATCTACTGTGTACGAATTTTCTATAGCCGCCCCAGCAGCGGATATTTATCTTCCAACAATTACTTCGCCTAATGACGTAACAATGACTGAAGGAACAACAGGAAACAATGTAAGCTGGACCGTAACGGATGCCAATCCAGGGACTTATTCAATAGATCAAGATGGAACTGAGGTAGCCACTGGATCATGGCAAAGTGGTGTAGCTATTGTTTATTCATTAGATAGCTTAACAGAAGGAGATTATGTTTTAGCGATCAGTGCTGAAGATGAAAACGGCAATTCTGTAACTGATTCTGTCTCAGTGAAGGTAATAGCTGCTACATCCGCTGCTGGTCCTGGATTTGAACTAATTGTCACGTTTTTTAGCATCCTCGGAATAAGTCTGATCTTGATTCATCGTAAAAGAAGCAGATTCCCGTAAAGACTCTCGATTCAATATAGTGGAAGAGATTCATCCTTCCACTAGTACTTTTTTTTATCAGAACCCCCTCGATCCTTAGTCGTAAGTTGACGCTAATTATTTAAGATGCTAAGGTTGAGTCTTCTTTTAAACCAAATATCTTCAAAAGTGCTAAAATTGACAAACATTGTACTCAAAACTAAGAAGAGATTTTTATGCATTTAGACAACATATGGAAGACTATTCTCTTTCTAGCAATTGTTTTGAGCGTGAGTTACTCAACACTAATTGTAACAAACAGTAATGCAAGTTCAGTGTTCTTAGGACGAATTCTAACCCCATCTTCAGTAAGTCCACAGAAAGTTTGCGCGGGAGAGACAATTATTATTATAGTGGATTTAAACGGATCCACTTTGGACACACCAGCTTTTTATCTCAAAAATAATTTTAGCCAAGTTATATTAGGGAAAGTAGGTGTTCCCACTATAAACGGAGACATAGAAGAATTCACAGTTCGAATCCCAGAAGATACTTTGCCTCTACTATATGATTTAACACTTGAAGAGGGAAGTACCTTGTTGACGGTTTGGAATGCTGTTCAAGTAATTCCGACAGGACTCACAAATCAGTTTTCTTTTATCCATTTTACAGATATTCATATCAATGGATTGGATGATCGAACGGAGAAAGTTCTTCAATTAATTGACGAAATCAACCTCATTCATCCAGATTTTGCTATCTTTACTGGCGATTTAATAGAAGGGTACATCTATCCCAACCCTAGTACACCAGCAGATCAATTACCACTTGCAATAGCATTACTACAAAGATTAGAAGTACCTGTATATATTATCAACGGAAATCATGATTTCTGGACAACAGGAAATGACGTGTGGGAACAATATTTAGCTCCTTTAGATCTAATAGTTTCTTTCACCTATAAGAATTCCCTATTTGTAGGAACATGTCAGGAAGATGATAATGGGTTAAGAACAACCCAAATTAACAACATTCTAAGTGCTTTAAAATCCCCAGCAGATCTCCGATTCTTTTTTGTCCATTCTGATTATGGTAACAACCAATTTCCAAATCTTTACAACAGTGGCCAGATAGATGTTTGCCTGTTAGGCCATGAACATAGTGGCAATGTTCGCACAGTAGGTTCCACGTTGGAAATAGTCACTGACAACTCAATCGAACTAAATCCTGGAGAACCTGGCCATTATCGCCTCATTCATGTTGATAACGGTAATGTTACTTCTTATGAACCCGAAATAGAGACAGGACATCTTTCCGCTCATTCTGAATGGAGTTATGGTGAAGGAAAAAAGCAAATAATTTGTAAAAGCGAAATAAATAATGATTTACCTAGGAGTTTCACGAATCTGACTCAAACAATCACTGTACCAGAATTATGGGAAGAAAGCACTGGAACTAATGTCTCTAATGTAGATCTATTATATAATGGTACGCACACTCTAGTCATTTTTCAGACCGATGTGCCTGCAATGGAAAATAAAAGCAGTAGTGTTGTTCTAATCCCAAAAATTGAAGAAAACTCCACACACTCTTTAACTTCTTCAACTTCGCTATCAATTACCTCTTCTGACCATAAAACTTCAAGTGGGTTCGATTTGGTCATTTTTATTATCTGTGTTATATCCTTTTTAAAGACAAAACCCAAAAAACCTTGACAAATTTCCTAAAATCTCATAGAAAATTTTTAACAGCATAATATAGGAATTAGATTAATTGACGCATTGCAAAATACTATTCAAACAAAACCAGAAGAATTATGTGATATCAAATTCTCAAATAAAAAACTAAAATAGAACTAATCTAATAAGTCATAACAAAGCAAGATGGGTAGATTGCAAAGCTTTTTTTACATCTTTGCTCTCCCCTATGATGATAAAGACGGTCTACCGAGGTTAAAGGATCAGATATTTCTGATTCAATGGACTGATGACGACAGTTGCACTTACTGACTTATTCAAGGGTTAACTATGCCGCTGACAATACTAGATTTTTTTCTTAAACTCACTCAATTTGATTTCAGAATATTGTCAGTGATTGAAGTTTTAATGGCTAAATATGAGTTTGTACCAACGGAGGAGATCGCAACCTATTTGCATTATAATGAAAAGAAGATTCAAGCGGCCTTAACTCGACTCCGAGGGTATAAATTAGTGTTTCTAGTACAGCGTCATTATTCTGGAACAGCTTTAACATTCATTGGGTACGATGCTTTGGCATTGAAGGCATTAGTGGAGAAGGGAGTAGTTGCGCAAATCGGCCCAGAAATTGGAGCGGGGAAGGAAAGTGACCTCCGACTGGCTGTGGATGATGAGGGATTTGAATTTATAATTAAAATGCATCGTTTAGGAAAATTAGATTTCCGTGCTACCAAGAAAGCGCGGGCGTTTCTTGCCGAGAAACGCCACATCTCACCTCTCTATGAAAGTCGCTTATCAGCAGAAAGAGAGTTTGAAGCACTGAATGAGCTTTTTAGAGCTGGAGTCAGTGTTCCAAAACCCATTGCCCAAAATCGGCATATTGTAGCAATGCATATTGTTACGGGGCAGGATTTATACCGCATAAAGAAATCTGAATTTGAAACTGAAGATGATGTCTTAACATTATTTGATAATATTTTGAACGAATTAGAAAAAGCAGTCAAAAGTGGATATATTCATGGTGACCTGAGTGAATACAACATTCGGTTAAACGAAGACGAATACCCAGTCTTTTTTGACTGGCCTCAATATATCACAACAGAGTCGAACCAGGCTGAGCGAATCTTAACAAGAGATGTCAATAACATTCTTAATTATTTTAAGAAAAAGTTCCAAATGACTATTAAGATAAACATTGAGGATTTGATATTAAAATATTTAGACATTAATATTCTTTGAGTTACACTCGTTTTTTGCAAGTATGTCAGAATCTAAGTTAAGGATTGGGGGTGAAAATACTCCTCTTAAGAAAATTCTCTTCAGATTCAAATAAGTCTCTTACCACTTGAAGATTTTAAGAAAACTTATTTCTTTTTCGCTTACGAAGGAAAAGTATTGCTAGAAATACAATAAATAAACTAAATGCTGGCGTTTGACCACTACTAGTGCTCAGGGTTGTTGTTGTTGTAGTCGTATTTTCCTCTACGCTTACTGTGAACGGATACAAATCTGAAACTATAATGTTTCCTCGAGTGTCTTGAGCAAAAATATAGAGTCTCCCATGATCAGTTAACTGCAAGTCATCAATAATAGCATTATATTCTTGTTCAACCTTTGTCATGCTAACATTTTGCCACTGAAAATCATCATAAGAATAAAATAGCCTAACATCAGATGTATTAATACCTGTTACTGTGGAAATCACTGATAAGGAATCGTTGGGCATCATATTACTAGATGAGAGGGTAACTGACTCAATATTCGTCTGATTTGAAATTTTTAGGTCATAAGGGGTGTTTAGCTGGTATTCATCAAATATACTACCATTAGCATCAACGACTTTTATAGAAATGGTTTTCCAGTCAACCTCTAGCTCAACATGATGATTTATACCACCCTCATTTGCTGGGGCATAGAGAGGAGCACCAGCTCCAGCAGATACTATTTGTGAAAGATTTCGATTGCCAATTAAATCGTAATGATACATGTGATCATGGGCAACAAGTATTCCAGTGACTGAATGGTTTTCACAGAGTTCTTGGAATTTTTGTCCGAGATTAGGATAAGTGTAAAGTCCTCTTTGGCTAACCCAATAGGGTGGAATGTATGGGGAAGTTAGAGGTTTATGCATTAAAATGAAAGTATGTAAAGATTGTCTATTTTCGGCTAAATCTTGTTGTAACCACTCCCATTGATCACCAGTTATTTGATAACTGACAAGCTCGGTATCAAGCACAATAAAGTGGACTGGACCATAATCAAAGGAGAAATAGCGTTCATAAGGGTCAGGTTCTTTTGGTTGGACAAAAACTTCAGTGAAAGAGCTTTCACCAAAGTTTTCTGGAGCATCATGATTGCCGATGATATAAATCCAAGGAATTTCATGAGTTGCATCATCAATAATATCAAAAAAAGCGTCCCATTGTTTTTGTAAGAAATCAAAATCAGATTCATATTCATCATCATTGTGGATAAGATCTCCCAAAGCAAAGATTAGATCAGGTTTTGCAGAGACCATGTTTGCAACAATATCTGAAAAAACATCTGGTTGTTCAAAATCTGTTCCTCCACGGTTATCACCACAAATTATAAACTTGAAAGAATCGCTAAACCCTGGGGCTGTTTTAAACTGATAGGTATTGCTTTTGGTGCCATCTGTTTCTACTTGATAATAGTAAGTGGAATTAAATTCAAGGTTATTTAATTGTATTTCATGATTCTTAACTGATTCACTGTTACTAACTTGTTTTTTTAATGCTTGATCTGTTCCATAATGTACTATGCTTGAGCCGCTGTTTTTAGTCCACCATGAAATCATTACAGAATTTTGGGTAACCATTGACAGTGAGGGGCCACGAATAATAATGGCTGCAGCACTTGTTGTACTTCCAATAGATTTTTCAAGAGAACATCCATAATAAAAACTGGAAAATGATAATAAAATCATGAACATTGGAATAGATTTGGATTTCATTTCAATCGCCAACCATTTAATGATAATTTCAATCCATAACTGGGATATAATGGAATGAACACGTTGTGTAACAGATTTTTTGATTTATATTTAAGATGTGTATGAAATTTGATTTTAATTGTTTTAGCTCTACATCATAAAATTGGAGCAGCGGTAACATTTGTAGAAACTGAAGATAATATTTTAACCTTGTTTGATAATTTACTAAATGAAATAAAAAATGTAGTCAAATATGGTTATATTCATGGGAACCTGAGCGAATACAATATTCAATATATCAAAACAGCGTCAAACCAGCCTAATCGAATCTCCACAAGAGATGTCAATTACATTCTTAATTATTTTTAGAAAAAGTTCCAAATGACTGCTAAGATAAATATTGACGGATTGAAAATGAAATATTCAGATTTTGATAATCTCTAAGTCACACTCGGTTTTGTAAGTATGCCAGAATCGGATATTATTTTTGGATTGGATATTTTAGCTAAGTCTCATAAGGGTAAGAGGGACTCTATTTTTTCGCTTGTTGTCCTCACTCTTAATCGTGTAAATAAATATCCAAAAATCGATAAACGCGCTTTGTACCAGAAAATTAAGGATTTGAAACCTGATTATATTGCAATAGACAACATTTTTGAATTGGCACCAAATGCTCAGGGGATTATTAGATTTCTTAAGGTAATACCTCCAAGTACCACTTTGGTTCAAGTTACAGGAAACCCACGAACAGGAATGGAGAAGATTACGACCCTTTCAAGAAAACACAAGTTGAAAAAAGAATTAAATTTTCCTAGTTCTCAAAAATTTAACTCTGTCGAAACTGCTGAAATTTGTGCCCGATTATGTCAAAAACGTGTTGGGCATGAGATCATTGCCTTTGAAGAAGAGATTCGAATAGTAATCTCCAAGAAAAAGAGTCATGGCCGCGGAGGTTGGTCAGCACCTCGCTACGAACGTATTAGTCGTACTGCGGTTCATCAAGCAGCCGATGAAGTAGAGCAGATATTGCGGGAAAAAGGGATTACGTGGGAAATATTTGAATATCCTCAACGGAGAGTCTACATTGCGCAATTAGAAAAGCACTTAATTTCTGATATTAAGACTTTAATCAAACCTCTCACAACTGATCTTGTGAGGGTTATCTTGGAACGTATAACAAAATCTAATCTTGATTTTCGGCCACTTGACGTAACCATTGCACCAGCGAGCCGTTCACTTCGGAATATCATTTTAGGAATAGATCCTGGTACAACAACTGGTATAGCTGTCATTGATTTGATGAAAGGTCATGTACTACATTTAAAGTCCAAAAGAGAATGTGGAATTTCAGAAATAATCAGAACGGCCTCAAAATTTGGCAAGATCTGCTGTGTTGCTGCTGATGTGATCCCTGTTCCTGCAACAGTAGAAAAAGTTGCCAAAATCACTGGCTCAAAGTTAATTTCTCCTTCTATTCTTACATCAGCAGCTGCTAAACGGGAATATTTGCATAATTATAGCGATCTGACGGTTAATTATGGTCACCTGAATTCTCATGAGCGAGATGCTCTTTTTGGAGCAATTAAGGCTTTTAATTTAATGAAGGAGCAATTAGAAAAGATCAATAGCACCGTGCGAGAATTCCATCCTGCTTTAATATCATGGTTATCTGAAATTCAGAGACTTGTCATATCAGGAAACAGTATTTCCAATGCGATTGAGATGACGCAAGGGAAAATAAATGCCCAAAAGAGTTCTATAGCTGAAGAAGAGCACGATCAGTTGACTCTTTCATTAAAACATGAAAATGATATGCTACAAGTAAAAATTGAAGCAATTTATGAAGAAATGGATGAGCTAAATCAGGAAGCTAATCACTGGCGGCACCAATCGCGGGAAAAAGCTATTGAAATCAAGAGATGGAAGGATAGATTTGAGCGTGAGCGACTAAAACACTCAGAACAGATGAATAAAAAGATTTCGGAGGCAGTGAAACGGGAAGTGGGGAGGATTATGGATGAAAACCAAGAAATTCGACGGAAACTTCGTCAAAACCAAGCAGAAATGGAAAAACTGAAACAAATTAAAAATTTTTGGGTACAGGGGCGAGAAATGCCTTTAAAAGTTGTGAAATTTTTTTCTGAGTCTGCAATCCGTGATACGGAAAGAAATTACGGTTTGAATGATGGAGATATTGTGCTTGTTCTTGATCCAAGCGGAGGTGGGGCTCAAACTGCTCAAAGAATCATTGATATTGGAATTAGAGGGGTAATTATCCCAGAAAAAGCTGCTAATTTTTCTGATCAGGCGTTAAAGCAGTTTGAGGAAAATTGTATTCCCTGTGTTCAACTACCTCTAAAAGATTTTTCAAAACGTGACAAAATATCAGATCAACCAGCATTAGAGCTATGGGTCTATGATGAACTTTACCTTACAGATGTACAGATTAAAGAAGAGATTAGAAAAAGGGAATTAAAACTTCGGGAAAAACTTCGTCGGAATAGAATCTTAGCAATTTCTCAAACTAAAAACGGAATTGAATCGCAAACTAATTCCGAACTCGACTTGGAAAAAATTCTGAATGATTTTAGAGAAGATTATGCTTCCCAATATCATTACGATTCTGATGAAAAACCTAAATACTCATCAGAAGAAGAATAGGAAGATTTTTTTTCTTTCTAGCGAAGAAAAATTTTTAGAATAAAAATAAATAGGGACTGAACTGGGTGGATTTACACCTTTTAATGAGCAACGAGGTTTCAAGACAATGAGTCAGCCATTACAAACATTGGAAAAATCTGTGGGGAAAATGATAACCATTCAGCTCAAAAGCAATCAGCTTTATACTGGGCGCCTAAGAATTACAGATCAATACATGAACCTTATCTTAGAAGACTGTTCTGAAGTCGAGGAAGGGAAAATCACTAAACGATATGGCCAAGCTTTCCTACGGGGAAATAACATACTATTCATTAAAATAGAATAAGTGATTGATCCCCCCTTTTGGTGGAAGATTCGTGGTAGTAACCTGAAACCTAATATTTTTAAAGGAAGCTTTTAAAAAAGGGTATGATGTGGAATTTTAGATGAGTAGGGAATTAATTCCAATCGGAGTACCAGTAATAGATGAGTTTATAATAGGATTGCCTCGGGATGCACTCATTCTCATCGTTGGTGATCCAGGATCGGGATTTATCACATTTATGCATCAATTGTTAGTGATGCGTGCTCAAACTGGGATTCCTATCATCTATACCTCACTTGATAAATCTGAAAATGACATTCGTTACGATTTAGGGGTGTTTGGATGGGAGCTGGCTAATCTCTCATGGCAATTCAATGACTTAAGTCACTCTGCAAGACAAAAAAAGTCTAGGACTCTTAAATGGGAAGGAGATGCCGTGAATATAGTCTCTCATGATCTTTTCCGCAAGATTGACGAATACAAGGAAGATGGAGCCATTTCTGCTTTTGACTCATGTGTAAACACACTAACTCAAATCATTATTCAATCTAGTATAAAATCAGTATTGAGATTCATGACAGAATATTCCACAGTAATCAAAGGTTCAAATGGCTGGCATTTTATTACAATGGTTCGGGGGGTTCATGGTTCTGACAAAGAAAACCTCCTCTCTCACTTTAGTGATGTTGTGTTAGAATTTGTTATGAGTCTCAATACAGAAACGAGGCTCTACGAAAGGGTACTTGGAATCAAGAAATTACTCGGTGTGGATTCCCGAGCATTTCCTATAGAGTTTGATAAACATGGTATCCGACCAATTACCACCTCTAAAATTCAATGATTTGATTTTTTATTTGTTTCTGTCGCATTTTGACTGTTTTTTTTGTGAGGTGCCACATAAACCTTTTTTGCTCGAGTAATAAGGAAGTGACGCTTGTTGCGAAGGCGATAGCGTCCAGTTCATTATTAAAAGCGTTAAAATAAGATACAAAGGTAAAAAGAAAAATATCACCAGCACCAGTCTCGTCAAGAACTGCTCCTTCAGTAAAGGCAGGAACATTATAAATGTGGATATCTCCAGTTTTTAGCTCTTTAATCCCTAAAATAGAACCGTTTATCCCTTGAGTAAGGAGTACAGAGGTTACTGGTGTTTTTAAAATCCTAGCTACAATTTTTTCTGGTCGCTTTCCTAAATTTAAAAATTCTGCTTCTTCACCTGAAATCTTGAGACAATCTAGGTTGTCAATAATTTTAGGATCCCACCAGTTTCGAAAAATAATATTTCCTTCTGGGGTGAGTTGACGAAAACACCCTTGGGAGTCAAAAGCGATAAAGGAGCATTTTTTTCTTAAGAAATTAAAGCTGTTAAAATTGTTAAACTCATGAAAGATAGAACCTACTATTGCCACTGGTGGATATGTTATCTTCCAATTAAAATGGGTTGGATCAAACTGAGAAGGAGGATTTCTTAACATTAAATTCCGTTTTATTTTATCACTAGAATATATTAAAAAAAAATGAGGGCATTGTGTACGAATTTTCAGGTTTCTCGAAATTAGGCCAATATCTGGGTGGTTTTCTAAAAGAGAAATAACCTCTGGACAAGCATAAGCATAAATTAATGGCGTTGATATCCATGGAAATACTTTTGAAAGAGTTAAACCAGCAATGCCTGCAAAAGAGGGGGGTCCACCAACAATTAAGTTACCCTTCTTATTTTCTTGGGATTTGATTTGAAGAAGGTTCTTATTGTCGTGAACCACGGTATCTATGACCATTTGGCCAAGAACCACTGTTTTTACCTGTTTTCTCACTTGGTTCCACTCACACATTTTTTGTAGGAAATACAGTAAGCTTTAAATTTTTGCCAAAGTTTAATTTTTTTATCAGAGAAAAGTAACTGTATTAAACATAAACCCAATTTTGTCTACTCCGCGGATTAATTCGATGTCTCCGACTGCGACTTGAGTAGTGGGTTTTTTGAAGGTGAAAAAATGGCTTTTGCTCTTACGGTTGAACAAAAAAAGAAATTAATTAAGCTTTTACAGGAAATAGTACGATACGCAGATTTAGAAGCATTGGCGTTAGTAACACGCACGGGAATGAGTGTTGCATTTTTCTCAGAGAAAGATGCGGATCCAGACTTGTTCTCTGCATTATCTGCAGCGGTACTCTCAACAGGTGGGATGGTTGTAGATAGAATGGATCATGGGCACTTATGGGAAGTTTTAGTTCGTGGTGAGAAAGGGTACACAATATTAAGTTCCGCGGAAGACTTCATATTGATAGGGGCATCTAATGAAGCTCATTCCTTGGGTTTAGCTGTTCGTGTGTTACGTCGCTATAGCCAAAGGATACCTGAAATTTTCAAGGAAGAAGAAAAGGATATTTCTAGTCTTGTTTCTGAGCTTAAAGATCTATTAAGTTGATTTCAGAGATGATAAATTTTCGGAAATTTTTCTTTTGAATTCCCTTTTTCTCTTTATATTTTTCTCAGATCTTGCATTTATTTTAATTTTTAGCTCCCTAGATGGATTTTTATTTCTATTCCTTGTCATCCCATGGACATTATTAATTTACCTCGTTTTATGCTATAAAGGTCTGAAATTTTTCAGTACAGATAATCTTCAGCAGCTTGCTGGAAAGTTGTACTTGATCGGCCAAGGAACAGTATATTCTACAGGAATTTCGATTATCAATGTTATTCTAGGCGTACTAATTATTTCTAATTCGAGTTTAGCGCAATTTGAGCAGCTATTTGGTCCATTTAGTTCTATTCTTGTATTTATGATTCTCCCCTTACCCGGGATCTTTATCCTCTCCTTTCAAAGAGAGAATCAAGAGAAATTATATGGTTTAATATATCAGACAATGATACAAAAAGAAGAAACACCAGAATTTATCGAACTAACATCTACACTGCTCACGAAAACAGAACGTTACACAGAAGAATACACGGATCAGGTAGAAAAGATACGTGACTTTAGTTATCAATATCTAGAACAAAATTTTCCAAATATAGCAATTTATTTTGAGCAAAAACACTCATTTCGACTTAATTTAGAAAATTTAGCAATTTTTCTTACGAAAAAGGCAATAATACCAGAAAATTATGGCACAAATTCATCGTAAAAACATAAAAAAATAAAAACTTTAGTTTGAAAGCATTGTTTGACATTATTTTTATCAATCAAGAGTGGAGTCTATATGGGAAAGAAACGTAAGTCTGGTGGCCGAAGTAAAGGTAAAAAAGGTTCCCTGGGAAAAGTTCAATGTTCATCATGCGGACGATTGGTACCACGTGACAAAGCCAAAAGAAAAACAAGTTACAAGCAACTAGTTGATTGGACTATTGGGAAAGAATTACGACAACAAGGAACTCAAATTGCCCGAATTCCCTACGTTCGTTATTACTGTGTATCCTGTGCCATACACAGACATCATGTCAAAATTCGTTCACAAAGTGAAAGAAAGAACAAATAAAAGCTCGTTTGTTCAACTATCCAACTTTTAACATCAGATATGGAATCATCCCCAATTTATATAACCAGGTATTCTTCCCATAAATTAAGTGATATTTGTATTAAATGGTCTAAAAAAGGTTGGATCCGTGGCTCAGCCTGGATAGAGCGTCTGCCTTCGGAAAGTAAAACCCAGATCATAAAAAGATAGAAGGGTTTAGACTTGAAGCCAGCAGAATGTCGTGGGTTCAAATCCCTCCGGATCCGCTAATTTCTTTCTTAAAAACGGTCTCAATTAATCATATAAGGGAATTTTTCAGTTTTTTTTGAATATCGTCGTGAAAAAATCCCTCTTGATCCATTGTTTGTGACATTAAAATCCCTGAAGCCTTATGTAGAGGAAAAAAGGGAGTTTGATGTCAGAGCTTATCATAGTAATCTTCTGGTTTCGGGGGAAGATCGCTATGGTATCCTTTACGTTTTCTGGTTTCTACAACGAATTGTCGTGCTAATCCTCCACCTTCTTCCTCAGGTTTAGTTGGATCACCTGGTACTTTTTCCCAGTGATCAAAGACCATTTGGCTAAAAGCGAAGCCTGACGTTTCAGAACGAAGCTCTGTTGTCATTCCAAATGATTCGGTAACAGGAACCTCTGCTATGATGATATTCAATGGAGTTCCTTCACGTTTTTGAGTATCAACCACGCGTCCCCGTCTTTTCGTAAGAACTTTGTAGACATTGCCTAGGTACTGTTCTGGAACTTGTACTTGAACCTTATAGATAGGTTCTAAAAGAATAGGTTCCGCCATTAACACTGCACCAAAGCAGGCTCTCCTAGAAACTGGCATCGTTTGACCCGCTCCTCGGTGAACAGGATCTTCGTGAAGCTTAACATCTTCAAGCATGAACCTAATTCCGTAAAACGGTTCACCACATAGTGGACCTTCTTTAGCAGCCCATCGAAAGCCTTGAATTATATAATCTTTCACTTCCCGTAGATATTGAACACCTTTTGTCGCGTCAATGTAGAAATTGGGATCATTTTCTTCAGGACCCATTCCCCAAACTTTTCGTCCAGCTTTGGATTCCCAACCTGCTTCGTCTCTTAGTATTTGAGCCATTTCTTTTCGATCGGTATATTGGTGGATTTGACCTTCCTCGATTAATTTAATTGCAGCAGGATCTAATGGTCCCGCACGAACCCATAGACGGTTATGCTTGTTTGGTGACTTTGCCAAAGCTTGTTGATACGACTCTGCTTTGACTGATTCACGAAAAACAACAATAGGCTCGCTTTGCGTAACTTCAATATGTTGCATATCCTGCAGATCTTTTACAGCAATTTCAAGATGCAGCTCGCCAGTTCCTAAGAGAAGAAACTCACCTGTTTCCTCATTCACAGTAGTTTTAAGCGAGGGGTCGACCAGTTCTATGAGTTGCAACCCTTCAGCTAATTTTGGTAGCTCACTTGGAGATTTTGCTTCAATCGCAATCGTTACTACAGGTTCAACAGCATAAGAAAGTGCATGGAATGGCATTACTGTTTCAAGGCTTGTTATCGTACTACTAGCGGTAGCTCCGCGTAACCCTTGTAATGCAACGATATTTCCCGCAGGAATTGCTTCTACTTTCTCTGCTTTCGCTCCCATAAGCATAGAAACCTGTTGAATGTTGGTAGTAAAGCGACGTTCCTTACTTCCTGGTTTATAGCCAGGGAGCAAAGCTGAAATTTTTTGCCCTGCTTTGATTGTGCCAGAAAAGATCCTTCCCATGGCAATTATCCGCTTGGCTTTACCTGGGATCATTTTTGAAATTGCGATCATGATTGGTGCTTCATCGTCACATTCAACCATCCCTTTTCCTTCAGAGGTCTCAAAATCTCCAGTCCAGAAACTCTTAAATCGATATTTTTGAGCCTCGAGAGGTGAAGGACAAAATTGGACAACCATATCTAAAACTGCTTTTTCTACTGGAAGCCATTTCTCTAATAGAGCTTTTGCTATTCTTTTCGGTGGTTCAAGCCATACACTTTCATCTAATCGTAGTTCCAGTTGTTGAGCAACCTTTTTAAGGGAATCTAAATCGTTCTCTTCGGCTTTCTGATAAATTTCATAAGTCGGTCGTAAAACACCATTTACGAAGTTATTTTTCATCCAAAGGTTTTGAATCAATTTTTCAATTGGTTGTCCAGTCTTTTCATGCCAGATTTCAGCTAAAGCTGGAATAGTTAATCCAAAACGATGAATTGCTGAGCCAAAAGCCACGGTGCCTTTTCGAGGGTCAACGCGCCAAGTTTTTTTATATTCTGGCGGAGCATAGGTCTCAATAAGAATGTTAAAATCTCTTATGATTGTTTTAAATTTTTCATATGCATTCTCGGGTGTCATTCGCATTTCAGTAATCAAACGGTCAACTTTATTGATAATCAAAACGGGGCGAACCCGTTCAGCTAAAGCTTGCTGAGTAACAACCTCGGTTTGGACCATGACTCCTTCAACAGCATCAACAAGCACTAGGGCTCCATCTACAACTCGTAACGCTGAAGTAACTTCACCAGAGAAGTCGACGTGTCCAGGGGTGTCTTGAAGATTAACAAGATAGGTTTGTTGGTTAAAATCGTGGACTAATGAGATTCCCGTGGTTTTGATTGTGATTCCACGTTCTTGTTCGTCATCTCGCGTATCGGTCGCACGGGCTTCCCCAGCAATTCGTTCGGCGAGAAGACCACACGCAGCAAGAAGAGAATCAGTTAAAGTAGATTTACCGTGGTCTATATGAGCGATTACGCCGAGATTTCGAACAAACTCTCTATTGTAAAGTAATTTCTGGGCTTCTTCAACAGTAAACTTTGGCATTTGAATTTTCTCCAAAACAATCAAATTAGATTAAATTATTTCCATTTTAAGATTTGGAAATACCACCTTTCCTCAAATAATAAGTGTTTCAACTTTTAAAGGTGTTTAAATCTTTATTTAGGGAGCTTTAGAATTTACATATTTGAACTTCGATGATAAACGGATCAACCAATCACCTTGTCGGAGAAGAAATTTTCTGATTTTGATATTAATTAATATCTTGAGATTTATTCGCCTTAGATTTTTGTTTAAACTTTAGAAGATTTCTAACGATTTGTCTCCACCACGAATCAAGAATAGGCACTTTTTTAAAGCCTAAAACAGGTAGTACTATTGAGTATTAGAGTAAAAAGCCAATGGAAAGAAAAAAATTAGTAAAACGGTTAGAGAAAATATCAAGAAACGATTTAGAAGATATTGCAAAAAAGAGATTTGGACTCAAAGTTAAAGATGATTTTAAAACCGAAACTTGGAAGAATGTTAAAGACAAGGATTTAATTGACAAATTTATCGAAATTTGTATTCAAAATAATATTTATGTCAAGGATCTTTTACGTATGAGGGTTTTGTACAAGAATAAAGATAATTTTATAATTCAAAAACATTTAGGTGATATTCATTACTTTGAAGAAATTTTGAAATCTGCCTTGATGAAATACGGTCTTTCAAAATCACCAGATTATGAAGAGCTCGCCCGAATAGTAGAAATAGTCCATGACTACATTAGTACTGTAAGATTTGACAATGCACTAAAATACCCAGTTTATCCCAATTCCAGTCATCTATATCGAATTAAAAGTATAGTAAAGTCTTTATCAACCGTTTGCCAGAGAAACCTGAAAACGGAAGAATCTTACAGGCACTTCTTGGCATCGATTACTGAAGAATTCAAAGATGCGGATTTAGACTATTATGGGGACGTTATGAGCCGGTAATTTAATAGACAAATTGATGTTATAATAGAGATATTTAATCATCATTCCCCAAAAAAAAATAATAATCGTATCAAATCTCTTTTATACCGAGGAAGTTGTGGGGTAGATGTTATGTCGATTGAAAAGGATAAAATTAACAGAATTCTTTTAGAATTTCAAGAAATTTTGAA
>JAEOTU010000075.1 GCA_016839665.1 Candidatus Hodarchaeota archaeon | reverse complement strand
GTTTGTTTCTTCTTCTTCACCATTGAGGATCAGACCTACTCGAACGATCATTTCTGGTCAAGAATAATAAAAGGACTGTTCCCAATCTCGAAAATTAAAACCTCTAAAAAGTTACCCTTAAGAGAAAGAAAAGAAATATTTTTTAAAATCGTAATTGATTATCATATAAGGATCAAGTCTGGTAGAGAGTTTGCATGGTATTTATCCATAAAACAAAAGGGAGGCCAAGAAAATGATTAGGCTTCTTGTTACAATATTAGTTGCTTTCAATATGTTTGCTAGCTTATGTGGATTGGCATATTATAGTATTAAAATTATTCAGACTCGAAATATAAATACCAATGTGAATTCTCTTGTATATTCCTTATTCTTCTTCTTGAATTTTTGGTTAAATATCGGAATGGTTATTGGTTTTAATGTTCCAACGTTTTTTGGTTCATCGATTACGGAACAAGACATTGTTACAATCGCATTTGTTACACAATTTGCAAATTTGTTTGGTATACTGAGTTTTTTAATCCTTGCAGTTGCATTACAATTGGAACTACCAGAAAAACGCTCATCGATAAAAGGAGCTTGGTTTGGTTTACTACTTTTCGGGATTATTACATTTGTTCTTTATTTATTCACAGAACATAGGGTAATAGAGTTTGAAACTGGATTCCCTTTAATAGGATATACTCCTTCATGGGTTGTGAATTTAAGCACATCCTTTATCATCATTGTAGGAATTTGGTATGGATTTCAAACAGTTAATGATTATGTGAGAAATTATCGACCAAAATATAGTACTGGTGGATATCACTATCTATTTTTGAGTATTTCAGTAATTTCCTTTCTTGTCCTCATTTTTTCCGTTGTTCTTCGTATGATTCTACCTTTAACAGCTGATTTTCGTGGATTAGCGTTTGCTCTTGCTATGACAACATTGGTTGTTTTTCCGTCTCTCCGCTGGACATATATTGAACAATATCGCCAACGTGTCATTGAAGTTGAAAGAAATACTTTTCTTGATGTAATTAATCATGATTTATCCAATATTGCTCAAATTATCATGGCTGTTTTAGAATCATCAACATTCACAGAGAGAGAGCTAGAACGAAATGAAATTGAAGTGATCTTAAATCAAGTTATACGAATGAACGACCTGATTGAAAAATCGAGAAAATCGGTTAGAACGGGAGTAATTGAAAGAATTAATCACTAAGAAGTGGACATTCTAGTTTCATAAATTCAATATAGCTTTATAGATTTCAGGTCTTCGATCGAGTAGAAAATGATTCCTAGCCGGACTTTTTTCAAGTTCTCCATAGTCAATATCGTGATAGAGTATATGATCCTCTCCTTGTGGAGCACGGGTAACAACTACACCTTCAGGATTGGTAACGAAAGATTCTCCGGAGAAGGTAACGTTATCCTCTTCTCCTACCCGATTGACTAGTGCAGTGAAATAGCCATTTTGAAACGCTGCTATCTGTAGTTCTGCTTCAAATATCCCTGGTCCCCATTCATTTACTGCTCCTGCTTGCGGAACCACAACCAGATCAGCCCCATTAAGAGCCAACGCTCTCATGTACTCTGGAAAATGACGATCATAACAGATTGCTATTCCAATTTTTCCTACTGCAGTATTGAAGACTCTTACGCCAAGATTTCCTGGTGTGTAATATCCTTTTTCATGAAAAGATGGTGCTTCTAAGATGTGAATCATTCTAGTTTTACCAAGAATTTTCCCATCAGCATTTATTACTGGAGATGAGTCATAAGTCTTTTCATTTTCCCTTTCAAACACATTTAGGATTATTACTACACCCAATTCTTCTGCCTTTTCTGAAAAAAGCTCAGTAGTAGGGCCAGGGATTGGTTCAGCCAAATTTAGAGTTACTTGAGTTGCGGGATGTTGAGGTAAAAAGTACTCAAATGCTAATTCTGGGAATGCGACTAAGTCAGCACCTTTCGAAGCTGCTTCTTCTAAAGCTTTTATTCCCCGAGCGATATTTCCTTCCTTGTTCCTGGTAGCGTGCTGTTGGATGAGAGCTAATTTCATCGTTTTGTATTCTCCCAAATTTCTGGTGATTTTTTAAATTGAATTTTCTATTAGGTTAAATAATTTCTGAATTCCTGTGAAAAAATCACTTTTCCAAGTCAAAAAGATTACATCTTGTTCCACTATCTGAAATGCTATATAACTATATTACACTGTATTTTATTAAATCTATAATCTGATGTATAAAGTTTTGACCTCAAATGATTGGTGATAGTTTATTTGATAAATAGTGTTTATATTATGCATGATTCTGGTATATGTTTGATATCGCGAGATTATACAGATAACCAAGCAAATTTTGATCTATTTAGTGGTTTCCTATCAGCAATTTTCAGCTTTGCTCGTGAAGTTGCAAATGATTCATTACGAGAAATCAGAATGGAGCACCAACATATCTTCTATGAGTCCAGGGGTGATATTTTAATTTCAATTGTGGCAGAAAATGGGATTACACGGGAAAACCTCAAACCCATATTTGAAGAACTCTTTAATCAATTCTCTCAAAAGTATAATGATTTATTATTTCATAACATAATAACTAGAGACCATTTTCTCACTTTTAAAACTGATATTGACCACATACTAGCAAATGGGGAAATTATGGAACAAGTTCTGCTAGTCAATGTGAATTGATTCTATTACACTTTCAAAGGTTTTAAATCCGAAAGCTATTTGGCATAACTCCCCTGAATGATAAATATTAGACGGCTAATCTAGCATTTATCCTTTTTTTGAATTATTAGATACAATATAACCAGTTTAAAGAAAATAAGATATATATTAAGAGAGAATAAACTCAGATTAAACGATAAATTCAAAGTAGATAGATATTCTCAGCAAACAAGGTGATCTAATTGAGAAAAGTAAATAATTTCGTTGTAGTCGGTGTTGGAGCAATGGGAAAGGGTATTGCCCAAGTTTGTATAATGGCTGGGTACAATGTTACCTTGGTGGATATTAAAGACGAAATCGTTGAAAATGCCGCCTCCTATATTGAGAAAGGTTTGAATAAACTCGAATCAAAAGGAAAATTACCTGAAGGATTGACAACCACTGATTTACTAACAAAAATGAAGAAAGCAACTAATTTGGCCAAAGCAGTAAAGGACGCAGATTTTGTAATTGAAGCAATAATCGAAAAATTAGATATCAAAAAGGAAACTTGTAGGGATGTTATTCAGAACTCTCCAGATCACTGTATCTTTGCGTCCAATACATCTAGTATTCGTATGACAGACATTGCGGAGGGGTGTGGTAAACCAGAAAATGTCATCGGAATGCACTTCTTTAATCCTGCTCCATTAATGCCTCTAATTGAAATCATTGCTGGAGAAAAAAGCTCAAAAGAGGCAATGGATATTGGTGTTGAAGTTGGAGAAAGTTTACCATGTTTGAGAGGAGCACGTTATGTACCACGGGTATTGAGAGATCGTCCTGGGTTTATAGTGAATCGAGTATTAGCACCAGGGAGGATTTATTCGGATTACATTTATGATCTCGCAGACGAGAAAGGGATTCCCTGGGAGCAAGTAGATGCAGATATATCAAATCCTGAAGCACCCATGAGTACATTAGTCCTAGCAGACTTTGTAGGGCGTGATGTTTCACTTCATACTGCAGAATATTATGCAGAGACTCTCTCCCCAGATTTTAAACCTGGCAAGCTAGTGAAAAAGCAAATCGCAGAAGGAAAATTGGGGATGAAAACTGGACAGGGTTTTTATGATTGGTCAAAAGGCCGACCGAAACCAGACCTGTCAAAAAAAGCAGGAATTGCTAATCCATTTGTCTATACAGCAATTCAGGCCAATGAAGGATGTCGAGTCTTAGAAGAAGGCATTTGTAAAAGTTGGAAAGTAATTGACAAGGCAATAATGGCTGGAATGAATTTCTCTGGCCCTATGAAATCCGCTACCAAAAATTATAGACTTATGGCTGAAATTTTAGAAGAATATTCCACAAAACTCAATAAACCTTATTTGAAACCAACAGAATTGTTGAAATCTGGGAAATTTATTGATATGGTGTAATGTTCTCAAAGAAAAAAGAATTTGAAGGATATTAAGTGAAACTAAAATAGAAACAAGTTTTACTGATCAATGTGAATTGATTCAATCAAAATTATCTAGAATTACTCATTAGAGTATACTATTTTTTTCCGAGAAAAAGGAAAAAATAAACCACAAGACCGACAAAAACGACAAATCCGCCTCCTAGTGAGAATCCTTGAATGAACAGAACTTCAGGATGGTCGTTCCGAAAAATTCTGACCCACCAGATTGGTTGAGTAGACGCTGAGGCATCAATTACATTAATTCTAATATTAAGTGGGTCGCTTGGATTTGTAAAATGGAAAACCAATCTAATTGCCGCAGGGGCATACAAAGGGAGTTCATCACCTATATCCCTTGCTACCCCTGAACCAGTTTCAACTGCTTCTGTTTCATTATTAAAGAAAACTTGAATAGAACCTGCAATATACGAAGTTTCTATGGCTGCTTGGGAATCCAAGGAAACGTTATCGAGTACAACAATCCATAATACGTATTCAAGGTTGGATACGGGTAATTGAACCTGATATTCTTCGCTTATAGGGAGTTTTTCTGATGCTAACCAAGGATCTTGGTATTCGTACCAGTCCGCGTTGTAAATAGTACCAATAAAAGTACCAACAAGAATGATTACTAAAATCCAAATGACTACGTAAATTTTCTGGAAAAAATGGTTTTCTGACATTTTATAATCAACAAAGTTTCCCACTTACTAAGATGAGAGCTGAATACTTGTAGGAAATACGCATACTTTCGGTTTGGATGAGATTTCTGTTTCAATGAATTCGACAAGAGCATTGAATGTGTCAAGAAAAACCATATTTTCTGACCAATAATGTGTCACATCAGCTCTACTAAGATTTGGAGAGAATAGCGCGAATTTTTTCGTTTGCAGGAGTTGCAAAAGTGATCTGGCAAGTTCTTTCCACTTTTCAAACAACTTTCCACCAGTTTCTCCTAACAGTGAGTGAAATCCTCTTCCTTCGGAGCATGCAGAGAGAAAAACAACTGCTGCTTCATCTTTAAGGATACTTCCTGCTCTCATAAACATATTTAATCCTTTACTTGTCTGTTTGAGTTCAGTATCTTCAGGAAATAGATTGAAAAATCCCACATCGTATTTGTCTTCATCTTTTATTGAAGGGATTTTCGTTTGATAGACTTGTTTAGCAAGCTCAATTGCTTTGCGATGCGCATCAATGAAATGACCAGCAAAAACACCAGCAATTCCACGATTCTTGGTTGAAATGGTGTTAATGCTGAAGTCAAGACCAACTCGTCTGCAAACCTCCTCTATATCTTTTCTCAATTCTGTAATAATACCAAGACCGATTCCTTTTCCCTCAAGGCCTGCTTTGTGGTTAGCAGCTAATGTTTCAATACCACAAATCCCAGGAAGTACTATTTTTGCTCCCCCTCCAAATCCCGCTAACGGATGAGGAATTACTGTTCCAACTGCAATTTTTATATCAGCATTAAAGTAAGTCTTATTAAGATAGATGGGAGTTCCCATTGAAGATTTTCCTAATTCGACTAGATTTTCATACGGATGATGGTTTTCAATATTTATCCGTGTTACGACATTTGTTCCTACTTTTGCGATATAATCATCACGAGTCATCGGCCTATGTGAACCAACAGCTCCAATCAAGGTAATATTGTGGTCAGGTATACCTGCGGAATTCAGCTCCTCGAGGACAACTTCGCAAATAGGACCACACTTTGTTGGTCGAGAAATATCTTCTACCACTATTACTACAGATTCTTTACCATGTGCGATTTCTTGAATGGTTTGTGTGCCAATAGGGTTCCTTAAAGCAGTTTTTATTGCATCTGTATTAGTAATATCCTTAGCATCAGCCATATCGAATAAAGTAATGTCCCAAGAATTAGGAAATTCTAAGTTAATTGTTTCATCCTCACCATTCCAAGCTCCCCATGGTATTTTCACTGAATTAACCACTGTTGTCTCACCACAGATTTGTTAGTTTGAGATTTTACGTCCCTATTTTCTAGGTCGATTATTCATGAAATCTCAATCCAATCGCTCTTTGTCAATGTTACACTTCTTCTTGTACCAGGAGAATTAGCTAAGTGCCATATTGTATACTGTTCAGCATAAATCTCACTTGCGGATAGTCCATCTACTGGGACAATCACTTCTAATTGTCGCAGTGCAGCCCCTGTTGCCGTATGTAACACTGCTCCATGAGCAGAAGTTCCAACTATAATGACTGTGGATATGTTTTTAGACTTCAGAATTTTCTCTAAATCTGTCTGATAGAATTTATCAACTGCAGCTTTTACTACTGGTTCATCACCTAGCGGTTCAACTTCTGTTCGAACATCACCAATATTTGTGGATCTAATGAGGGCATAGACAACTAGAATACCCTTCTCTCTCGCCTTAGCTAGTAAATTCTTAATATTCTGGAGACTCTCCACACATCTTGGCCTTCGCTCTTGATTGCAGTTCAAGTTCTGAATATCTAGTATTAACAACGCGGTCGAATTAGTCTCTACTGTCACTTTCTTTAGCTGTGGAGCTGGAGGGGCTTTTATTTCATTCCATTCTTCAACAATCGTCTGATTTGCTGCCATAGGAGTAAATTTGATCGGAATATATAAAACAATTATTCTCTCAAACCATCAATGTGTATTGTTATCATGAGCTTTTTTGAGAGATTTTAATCGATCTTTCTTCAATAAACCGTTTAATATTCCTTTTGAGTTGCAGATCTTCGGTTAGTTGTAACGCTTCTTCGGGTAGAACCCACCGATACTCGTCATGTTCATCAGAAAGCCTAATGTCATTGGAAGCTGTCATACACCAGTAAGTAATTACAATCATTTCATTAGTTGCTTTCTTTGATCCTCTAAAGTAGTGTGAAACATCGATTGGTTTGACAACTCTAATTTGGCCTATACCTGTTTCTTCTTCAATTTCTCTCCGAAGAGTCTCTTCAGGGTTTTCAAACTGGTGCATTCGACCCCCCACATCATCCCATTTGTTGCTTTCAAAATCAACAGTGGAAGCTCTATGGAGGAGGAGAATTTTCCCAGATCCAGTGTGTTCAATAATAGCTCCTATACCTACAGAAAATTTTCCTACTTTAACAGACATAATATTAACCATTTTAGAAAAAGATAATTGATAATTTACTATTTATATTCTAGAAAATTACTAATTAAAACTCCCGCGATATCATATAACCAATCAAGAGGAACATCAAAGACCTCTTTGGAAAATTGCTCTTGTCGAGATTCTTGTATTAAAAAGGTGAATATCTCAAAGGGTTCCCAAACTAGTCCGTAAAGGAACAACGCGAGCAGTGATGCTTTTATAATTAGCTTTCTTTGGGATTTTTCGTGGTTGTTCTGTTTGAGTACCCAGTAAAAACTCCTAACGAGGATAATTGAAAATAATAGATGAAGAATTTTATCGTAAGAGAATAAAGAATATTGGAGTGGTTCAAATCCAAGTAAAATCTTATTCAAAACATTTCCTGTTGTCACAGTGATCAAAATAATCCATGCTAGTACTAGTGGTTTATCATTATAAAACTGATTCAATAATGAAAACCATTTATTAGGAGATTTTTTAATATCAGTCATTTTCCTTGGCCTAAATAAGGTGTTTAACTTAGATTTTTAATTTTATTTAGGGATTCCAACTTAGGGAAGTAATTTGCTAAGAAAGAAGGAAAGAAGTTAGGAGGTTTTTTGCATTAAATTGAGTGTCTATTGCATCCTATTGTTTTCTATTGGTTGGGTTCTTTTAAGATCAACATAAGCTAGGATAGCGCCTATTATTGCACCAATTGCATCCCAAAGAAGATCTTTGGGAGCGTCTAGGATCTCGTCAACAAAATGACTGGGAGCGTTGATCATTGCTAGAAGTGCATTCATAATCCATTCATAGATTTCCCAAGCCAACCCCAGAGAGATCATAAACGCAATAGCAACCACTAATCCAAAAAGGGTAAATCCTTCACTCTTAGCTCCTGCTTTAGCGAACTGATTGATTATTATTGCTACAAGTAACATAGTGATTGCCATTGACGCAAACAGATGGCCGATTTTATCAAAAGCTATCCATGCTTCTAAGGTAGTAAAACCCGTCCCCCATTGACCACGTCCATACAGTTCAAATGGAAGATGACCAATCGCGTGATAGAGGGATGCAGACATCAATACAACTAAGAATAATGTTCGATCCATTGTGAAATTAACAAACTCCTCTCCTAATTGCTTCCCAGGCCTTAAGCGAACATAAATTATGTATAAGTAAATCAAGAGAATAGCTGTATCCTGTACAACAGCGAAAGCTCCGTAGGTTGATAATGAAGGTAAATTCTCCAAAGGTACGTCTGGAAAATAGGATTGTAAGAAAGGTTCCCTCAAGAAGTATAGCGGTCCTTCTGGTGGGTAAGTCATGAGATTAAAAATCCAAAGAAGACCGAAAACAAGTGTACACACAAATACAAGTATAAAATTCTTATCACTTTGTAAATGGGTAATAAAACTTTCAAACAGTGTTGAATCAAACTTTTCTGACTCGCGAATTCGTCTTTCAAGATAACGATTGATAAGACCATAGAAAACCAGAAGTAAGCCAATAAAAAGAATAATCCCACCAATAATGCTTCCAATATCTCCCCAAAAAGCCATTGTTTTCACTAAGCTTTCATTTTGCGTCCAACTAGGTCGCAGTTCAGAGGGAAGTTTCATTTCAGGTGGATTACGAAGCTGAATAAAGAATTGAAGTAATATTATCGCGATAATTACTAGAATTAAACCAAATGCAAGAATTCTCAGTTTAACAGACTCTAATCGTCCTATTTCAATAGGGACCGATTCTGAAGCTTCAACCAATTCTTTCACTCTTTTAATTCGGTAATTTCATGGCGGTAAGAATTCTAATAAGTACTTTTAGCCAATTTCAAAGCGAATTAAATCTAATTAATTACTCTTCAGATAGATCTTGTATTTATTTCTCACTTTAATCTACAATTTTCATCATTTTTTAGTATTTATATTCAATTTTCACTTTTTTTTGATAAATTTGAAAGCATCTTACTCTCCAAAGCATCCCATATCAAATCCTTTTAAATAAATCAAGCAGACTTCAAGATATTTAGCAACTAATTCATATTTTTCTGGTGTTAACGATGAGTGATGAAGCATACGTCAGGAAATTTCAGTTTCGTCCCTTTGAGGGCACCTATCGAGGAAGAATATGGCGAATATGGACTGTTGCTTGGTTTAACATGGCCCACCAATGGCATCGTTCACGAGCGTTCAAGATTCTAATTGTTTTCACAATTTTTATTCTAATCATTCCCAACATGTTTCTTTTTGTTGGAATAGATGCTCAATTAGAAACAAAGACGGCAAATGAGATTTTGGAGGACCATTTATGGGGAACAGTGAGAGATTTTGCCCGATTTCAAGTTATGATAACCTCTCCCGATGAAACAGATCCTACATTCGATACAGGGTTTTCAATCATCATGTTAATCGGCGTAATTATGATGGGGGCTGGATTAATCTCAGATGATTTGAAATATAAAGTTTCCGAGATTTATGATTCAAAAATCGACAGATCGGAATATTTATTGGGAAAATTTGGATCCCTTCTCATTTTTGGTAATTTGTTCTATACTTTTCCATGCGTGGTTGAATGGGGCTTATTAATTGTGGGAATAGGGGGTGCTGTAGATATTATTACATCTCTCTCAGTTCTTTTTGGAGTGATTGTATTTACTGAAATTCTGACTTTAGTCCTTTCGAGCTTTGTCCTCGTTTTTTCTTCGCTAACCCAGCGTAGATTATACGCGGGCCTTTTCGCATTCATGTTCTTTCTATCGAGCACCATTGTCGTTCAAGCTCTTACTGTGCAAACAGAGGTTTTCACCCCAATTATGTATCTTGATTTCTACACTGTCCTCTCTGTTTTCTCATTCATCTTAGCTGGTGAGACTAGTGTAATTTATTACTCCTCTTCTCCTGAAGGAATAATTCTTGATCTCACAGGATTAGCTGGGACATTGGTTATCCCTTCCCTAGTTTTGTTTATTGTAGGAGGACTCCTGATCAGCAGTTTTCGAGTAATATGGTGGAACTCCCAGAATTAACACATAACCCATTTTATTCTTCATTTAATCATTGTTTTAGTTGTTCACGATAATCCAAAAACTCCATCACATAATACTCTTTAAATTCAGCTTTCGATATTCTACGATGAATTTGCTGAATATTGTCTTCTAGAATCTCACTCACAATGAAGTTTCTTCCACTCTCAATTG
>JAEOTU010000074.1 GCA_016839665.1 Candidatus Hodarchaeota archaeon | reverse complement strand
TTGACAATTTTGGTCCAGATTTTCTTCAAACATCCGAAAGTGAGTTTATCGAGCGCTTACAGAAGTATCGTGGTGAAATAAAGGGAATATTGACCAATCAAAAGTTTGTGACTGGAATTGGGAATGCATATTCTGATGAAATTCTATTTGAGGCAAAAATCCATCCTTTCTCCAAAAGGCCTCAACTCAACAAAGAAGACCAAATAACATTATATCATGCTTGTAAGAAAGTGTTGTCAAATGCGGTCAAACAGATCTCCCAAGTACTCGAATCTACCCAGAAATTGGATAATCAACGTTACTGGCGGCAACAAATATTTCAAGTGCATTTGAAAAGCAAACAACCTTGTTTAATCTGTGGAAATCCTATTTCAACGATAAAAGCTAAAAGACTGACCAATTTTTGTCGTAATTGCCAAGTTCCCACAAATCGAAATTTTATTTAGACTCTTAGAAATATTAAAGAAAGGTCAAAGATTAAAATATGTGATAGGAATTGCTGGATTTTTTCTTTGAACCTCGATCTGTGGCCATTATAGGAGCTTCTTCTGATGAAAAGAAGTATGGCCGGTTAATTTTTAACCACTTTGTTGTCCCTTTTCATGGCCGAGTCTATCCCATCAATCCAAATGTTTCTGAAATAATGGGTATTCGATGTTATCCAAATGTTTTTGATCTTCCTGAAGTTCCAGATCTTGCAGTTGTTGTTTTACCCGCAGAATTAGCAATAAAAGCCATTGGAGACGCTTCCAAACGTGGAATTCCTGCAATTGTATGTATCACTGCAGGTTTTTCAGAAATTGGTAGAGATGATCTCCAACAAGAACTTGTAAGATCTCTCGGCGATTCTCGATTGATTGGGCCTAATTGTATTGGGATCGTCGATACTCATACAAAGGTGAATACATTATTTCCTAATTTTGAATTACCACCTAAGGGTCATGTTTCTTTGATATCTCAATCGGGATCTCTAGCAATAGATCTACTTCTGGCACTCCAACAAAATAAAATCGGTCTAAAACGATTCGTATCATACGGAAATGGTGCAGATCTTAATGAAACTGATTTCATTCAATATTTTGGACAGGATCCTGACACAAAGGTCATTGGAGCTTACCTGGAGAATATAAAAGCTGGAAGACAATTTATAAAGGTATCTAAGGCTGTAGCTCGGAAAAAGGCAATAGTTGTCCTAAAACTCCCAATGACTGAAGAGGTAACCATGGCTGCCAAAAGTCATACAGGCGCCGTTGCGAGTGCAATGGGTCTTTATAAAGAAATCTTGAGGCAATCAGGAATTATTCAGTGTGATAGTACTTCTCAATTTGTTAATTCAATAAAAGCTTTACATAATCAACCTCCAGCTTTTGGGAATCAGATAGCACTAGTAGTAAATACTGGAGGTCCTGGTGCTATGGCATTATATCGGATGAATCGATATAATTTAGAGTTAGGATCGTTATCTGGTGAAACAGCATTATTAGTCGAGAAAACTATTCGGAAGCATGGTGTGCAAACTTCTTTATCCTTGGATAAGAATAAAACACCCCTAACATTCTTGGATCTAACTGGAAGTGCAACTACTGAAGTAATAGCTGAAATTTCACGGATTTTTTTAGGAGAAGAAATTGTTTCTGGGATTATTATAGTTCCTCGATCCGACGCTCCTGTTGTCTCAAAAGATGCTCCCGCACGAATTGCACTAATTAAACAGGAGTTCCCTAGGAAACCTATTCTTGTCTATAACCTTCCCGATCCTACTGTCAACTCTGAATTTGAGGATTATGGGATTCCAGTCTTTCATACTGCAGAAGATGCAGTTGACGGCATGTATGCTTTAGTAGAAAGAGGAAGGATATTACAACAGTACCTATTCTAGGAGATCTAATGGATGAGCTCAAATGACCCTGCAAGCGACAAACAGAAAAAGATTCACGAACGAGTACGCTCATTAATTCTCCAATCAAGTGATAAAATCACACAGAACATTCAGGTATCAACAGGAAGGATATTTAATACTCGTGTAAAAAAAATCGAGTCATTTAAAGGTGCAGGGGGGAAAACCTATGTTATAGAAGCCGCTCTTTCTACTTCCTTAGGAGGTGAAGTTGACGGTGGTATTGTTTTAAAGTTCGCTAATGATTTAGATGCAGAGGTCGATAATGCAAAAAAGCTCGCTCAACTTCTTACTCTCCGACAAGCAGACTGGGATCATTGGAAGAAAAACCACGAGCTTGGAAAACGTATTAAGCCTTTTCCAGATAAAGTTTTTGCACCAGAGGTTATTCATGTTATCCCTGAAGTTAAAGCCTTAATTCTGGAATTTCTAAGTGGTTATATACCTCTACTCCAGTTTTCAGGAAAACCGGCGGATAGATGGGGATATGCTGGATATGCATTAGCTCGATTACACGGTTCAAAACGCCAAAAAACCGATGTACAGCTTTATAGTCCAGTTTTCAAGTTTTTAAGAACATTTTTAGATGAAAAAATATTAAATTATTGGATTGAAGTTTTGGAACAGTCCCAGGGAGGAGTAGAATTTGTTCACGGTGATAGTCATTTAAGCAATCTTCTGATTTCTCCAATGAAGATTGCATGGATTGACGCTATTCTACTACCCAAACTAGATCGCATGGACGATGTAGGATATATAATTAGTCATGCAATTCAAGAGCATGTTGCAAACAATATTGGATTAGGATTGGAGGATTCTAAATTGATTCATTCTATTACTCGTTCATGGGTGCCTCTCATTCTAACGACTTATAAGCAAACATATGATATTTCTCAGCTATATTCTCGCCTTCCTCTGGATTTTTTCATTGGGAGTCATTTAATAATTCGCGCAGAATTATGGGAAAAAGAAATAGCTGCGGTTCTAACCCGACTTGGAGGAAAATTTATCAACGAAATGCCTATATCAAAAATGCTTCAATAATCTTTTTTAAGGCAACCTAGAGTTCCAAGGGCATATGATGCAGCTTGGGAGGCGCGAAGTGGTTCTGAGCTGTATCCACCAATATGAAACATCGGAATTTGGTTATGAACAAATAAAGGGAGACCTATTTGTTCGTTACCAAAGATAAGATTAATTATAGGCTTTTCTTTGTCTTGATTTGTAATTGGTTGAATAATTGAAGGGAGATCATGAACAGATTTTGTTCCCCATAAAGAAAAACCAAAACTCCTCCCTACATTATTCTTTATGAAGACCTCAAGTGAGGGTATGATTTTATGTGAAACCTTCGAGATCCCTTTGAAATAGGTTTTTTGGGTTCTTTTTATCAGGCCTTGAATATTCTTATTCTCATCTGTGAAGATAAGAGGGAGTTTGAAGACTAAACCTAAACGAAAAAAATCTGCAATTTCTTGTTCAGTATACGGAGAGTAGATTACCAATTGAGGTGAGATCTGGAGATTTTCTTTTGAGAAAACTTCAGGAATAAATTTTCTACCGATACGAGTTTGAAGATTTTGTGTATTTTTTTCTTTAAAAGATCGAATTTCTATATACAGATGAAATTTACTATGAGAATGAAACTCAAAATTATTCTTTCGCAATCGGTCAATAATGGCTTTTTTATGAAAGGGTACTTTTCCTATTGTTCTAAAATCAAGGGAATAAGTAGCATTTTGATTATATATTGTTAAAAAAGTGGAAATTTGATTTATTAGAGGAGACAGTGATGAGGATTCCCAATTATAAAACCGTGGAGAAAAATGAATAACTGCTATGATTCCAGGTTGTTCTAGAAGATTTTGACCTAATTCTCTAATTCTTGTTTTTTCTAATTCAACTTCTACAAGTATCCTTTTTTTTGCTCCCCATTCATCATAACTAATTCTATAAGAAGTAGTAATTGGATTTAAAACTCGTTTAATATCTTTAGCTAAGTACTTTTGTTCATCTGAGGTTATAAAACGAGCAAGCTTAATTAGAATTAAATTCATCATCATTTCACAGCTGATTAAGAAACAATAATTAAAACTTATTCTATTTGAGCTTTATCCTTGATTTTCTGAAAGCTAGGAAGTGTATTTTTTGAAATTACAAATAGAAGGGAAGGTAACAGATAAACCAGCAGTTTGGTGGGATAATATTAGTAAATTTGTAAAAATGATCGATCAGACGAAAATCCCGTTTCAGGTAGAGGTATTTAATTGCCCTACATATCGTGAGACTGTTCAAGCAATAAAGAAAATGATTATTCGCGGAGCTCCTTCAATTGGTGCGGCAGCAGCTTATGGATTAGCTCAAGCTGTGGATGAATTTTGGGATAATGAGGATTTTGAAGATCTTATAAGAATGACTTATGATGAACTGTTAGCAGCGAGGCCAACAGCGGTTGATCTCAAGAATGGGCTTGATTTTATAAAAAATAGTGATCCATTAACTCCAGAGGGTGCTTTGAATCGGGCTCAATTTTTTGCAGATCGAATCGCAGGAGAGGGGCTGAAAATTGGTAAGATTGGTAAAAATTTAATTAAATCTGGAATGAACATTCTTACTCATTGTCATACAGGTGCTTTAGCATTAGTTGATCATGGTAGCGCCCTTTCTCCTATTATCCAAGCGTGGGAAGAGGGGAAACGTTTTCATGTTTATGTAGATGAAACCCGACCTAGATTTCAAGGTCGAATGACTGCATGGGAGCTAAACCAGTATGGAATTGATCATACTGTAATATGTGATTCTGCTAGTGGTTTTTTCATGTCACAAGAGAATATCGATTTAGTAATCCTTGGTGCTGATCGTGTGGCAAGGAATGGAGACATAGCAAATAAAATTGGCACCTATAATCTTGCATTACTTTCCCATCACCATGATATCCCTTTCTATACGGCTTTTCCTTCATCTACTTTTGATCCCTCTACTCCTACTGGGAAGGATATAGAGATTGAACAACGTGATAGTCTTGAAGTAAAACAAGCTCTTGGATATTCAAAAATGCATAATGAAAATATTGTTATATCTTTATATACCGAAAACATCAAGTTTAATAATCCAGCTTTTGATATAACCCCAAGTAAGTTTATCACAGGGTATATAACCCCACACGGAATCTTGGATAAAACTGAACTTGAAAATATATTATCTAACCTTTAATACTGTTGAATACTGATCAATTTGTTTCCTTAAGCTTGTGATCATCGTTCTTTCATTCATTGCAAAATGATTTAGAAAATTCAGAAAGACTAATTAGATTAATTATAAAATGATTGATATGCTATCATTTAAGATTTTATTTTAGAATTGAGTTATAATATTAGTAGTAAGAGAAAGGATTTGATAGAAGTGAAGGAAGTAGTGAATCAAATACGATCTGCTGTATCTTTTTGTGGATTTGAAGTTGAATCTATTTCACCGAAGAAGTCGTATGTAGCTTTGAACTTGAAATCAAAAAGTAAATTTCGTAAGAAAAATTTCCACATGGCTGTTTCAAAGAGTCTTAACGGTATATTGACTGCAGAGCGAAATTTAAGTAGAAGCTATAAAAAAAATATAATTATATTTGATCCGGTCAATTGTTTACCTGAACCTACCTTTGGTAACGTAGAAATTATTCACGATCTCGATTCACTTCAAGAATATTTGAATAAATGAATTATTTAGATTGTGCTTAATCAATCGGTTACAAAGGACAATTTTAATTTAATGAGCGAACATCAATGACTAAAAATAGAGGTACAGTGCCTCCTGAATTTCCTGAATTAGATAAGATGGATGAAGGGTATTCTCTTCTTATTAAAGGGCTTCCTGGCACAGGAAAATCGAGTTTAGCTCTTGAATTGGTGGTTCATCTTCCAAATTCTTTCTTTATCAGTACACGAATCAACTCTGAAAGTATAATGCGAGATTTTCCTTGGATATTGAAAGAAATTCACCAAAATCGGATTTATCCTTTTTTTGTTGATGCTACACGCTCAAAGACCCAAACTCCGAATACTAATTCTTTATCCTGGAATTTTGAAACTATGCCTGAGTTTGTTCAACAACTATTCTCCTTGGGAGCCGATCTCCAAAATAAGGTCATTGTAATTGACAGTTGGAATGCTCTTACAGTTAATTTATCTGAGAGTCAGATTAGTCACTGGGCATCTTCTATTGTCCAGCATTTAAAAGCAGAGAATTCTAAAATAATTTTTGTTATCGAAGGGGTGCAAGCAACTAGTTTAGATTGGATTGTCGACGGTATAACTGTTCTTAGTAAGAGAACCGTTACATCCTCACACGGTATTGCACGTCGAATTCGAGAATTAAGTTTCCAAAAAATGCGTGGTAGAGAGATTCAGAATGAAACCTATCTAGCTACATTGGCCAAAGGCCGACTAAAGACTTTTTATCCGTTCAAGTACCGCTTTCCAGCAATTATTCTGAAATCTGAAGCCATGGGTGACCCTGATGAAAACCATGTCTCGTCTGGTTCAATGGAATTTGATGATCTCCTTGGAGGTGGATTTGAAAAAGGATCATGGAATCTTTTCGAGGTTACCACTGCTGTGGGAGATGCTTTGGATCTAATATTTATTCCTTTGATAACAAATCATCTGAATAATAGACGCCCAGTGATCACAATTTTTCGTGAGGGGTTGAGTTTTGACTCGAATCAACCCTATCTAGATGTTTTCACTGGGAGTAAGAACTGGGTTGAACAAACAGTAAATATTGAAAGGTATATTCCAAAAAACACCGAAAACAGATTCGAACTCCCTGAAAACCTTGATGAGTTGCTGGATATCCTTGAAACATCCAGAAAGACTTTACGAAAGAAAATAGGAGAACCTTTTCTAATAAATCTCGGATTAGATGCTCTAGAAAACAAATATGGAATACCTGCCCTAAATGAATTGATTGCCATAACGGTGTCTAAAGCACGGTTGGAAGGAGATATTATTGTAGGTTGGCTCAAAGAAAATCAGGAATTTCGAGGAGGTACAACAGCAGCTACTTCTCATTGGAAAATTGATTTAATTGATCGTGCTTTAGTTCTAGAGGGGATTATTCCAGCTACAGAGTTTTTTGTAATTGAATCCATCCTCTCTAAGGGTTATATTGATTTTACACTAACTCCTGTTCTCTAAGTGTCAAAGCGCGAAACTCTTTTGAAAGAAACTTGATTTTTCCACAATCTTGATTAATGAGGACTGATTCTATGGAATTTCCTGATTCTCGTGTGCAAAATATTGTTAATAACCTAAGGACTGAACAACACTCTGATCAATCAAGCGATTTGGCAAAAGAAATTGAATCATTATCACCGTTACAACGGTTTCAAATCTTTTGTTTAGTTAAAGATACGGAATTCTTTGATTCAGATCAGTTCTTTTTCGAGATAAAATTATGGAATCGATTTCTCGAACTTTTCAGAAGCGACTATGCTGAAACATCCTTTCTCATTCAAAATTTAGACAGTGCTCTCGGACTTGCTGAAACAGCGTTGTTGGCTGGATTATTAGATTTAGAGGATTATAGATCAATTATTAGATATCTTTACACAAATACTGAAGATTATGATACCGCTGTATTGAAGATCAATACAAGCCTCCTCCTTTTCCTGCATATTAAAAATGCTGGTTCCCGAATTCCAAATATTTTAAGTCTTTTCTTACGTTTTTTAGGAGTTCCTCTGGCTAATATAGAGGAATTAAAAGCAGATCTACAAGGACTGTTTCCTGAGGCAAAATCTAAGATTAACAGTTTTTTTGAGCTCCCAATTAATACTATTCAGAAATATCCTCAATATCTCGACGAACTAACAGAACAACTTAACTACGATAGAGATATTCCAACACTAAAAAATTGGTTGGATCATGAGACCTTATTTAAGTTGGAGAAAGAGAAAATCGCTCGTTTCACCAAATCCTGGAAACCTGAGTCAATAAACTCTGTTGACGAGTTAGTTACAGCACTTGAAATTGCGTTACCAGAAAATAATCTTTCGATGATTCCTCTCGTTTTTGATTCGTTTATCAAAGCCTATTCTGCTTCTCTAAAACCTCAAAACATAAGTTCAAAAGATTTAAACGCAAATATTCCTCAAAGAATGTTGAACACCTATGTAGAAAAGCTAGCTTATCCGATTTCAAGTCATAAAGATGTAAAGATTAGAATTACCTTCCTAGGAGGATGTCAAATTGGATCCATGGGAATTTTAATCTCTACTCCACAGTCGAATATTCTTATAGATTACGGCATGTCTGTGGCTAATTATCAAATTCCTTACTGGAATGAGGCATTAAACCATTTAGATGCTATTCTTCTTACACACGCTCATTTAGATCATAGTGGGGCCATTCCCTATTTATTCAGTCAGAATTTTAAAGGATATGTGTTTGGTAGTGGCATGACTAAGAATTTGGCAAATATGTTACTAACTGATAGTCTTAATTTAATGAATAAAAATATTAGTGAAACAATCAGAAAAACAGATCATCGCTTCAAATATCTTTCAAAGCCTGCACATCTTTATCAAATGTTTGAGAACTATATCAATATCAAATCTGGAAAAGAATATCATCTCACTCCAGATATTGTGATAAAACCCTTTTCAGCAAATCACATTCAAGGTTCTTTGGCTTATCTTGTCGAATGCGCTGGAAATAAAAGAATTTTTTTCTCTGGGGATTTTAATTTAGATTCTACTGCGTTATTTAAAAATAAATCTCCAAATCTACCTCAAGATGCTAATCTTTCAATAATTGATAGTACTTATTTTGGTCAACTGAATTTTGACCATAAAAAGAGAGACGATCTGCTATTTCAAACAGTAAAAGAAGACAATCGAGTTATTATTCCAGCTTTTAGTGTGGGTCGAGCTCAAGAAATAATGATAAAATTGGAAAAAGCTGGATTAACAAAAGAACGGAAAGTCTCAATGTTGGGGATGGCTACTAAAGTTGCGCGAATTTCAGGGTTAAAAACCAAGGGTCATTTGAGTGATCATCTTGCGCAACAATTTGAAGATGAAGTGGTTATATCTGGTGGTGGAATGTTAAGTGGTGGTTATGCTCGCGAATTTGTTGAACAAACAAAAGAAGATCATAATACTTCTATTGTTCTTTGCGGATTTTTAGCCAAAAGTACATTAGGTTATAGATTATTGCATAAGTTAGAACCGCAATATAAACAAAAAGTGGTTTTTACAAGGTTTAGCGGTCATTCCTCAAACGATTCACTAAGATCATTTTTAGACTCTCTAAAAGGTCAGAAGGCACTCGTTCATCTAGGTAATCTTACAAAAGATCCTTTGACTTCTGAAAAGATTCGTAATTCAAAGGATTTTTCTCATTCAGATTATTACATTCCATCTTTAGGGTCTTCTCTTGAGATTTAAAATGTGTTTCAATAATATTTTGGTTGTCTATGTTGTAAGGAAGGGAGAGCGGATCTAATCTCATGTAAGACTGATGGATCAAGTTTACATGTTAAAATTTCCTCATTTTTTGTACCCTCTTTTAGAATATTTCCACCAGGGTCGTAAATCAATGAACGACCGAAAAAAGTAGAGGTTGGGTCGCTACCAACGCGATTAACGCCACATACAAACAATTGGTTTTCAATTGCCCTTGCTTGTAGTAATCTCTTCCAAATTTCATATTTCGGGTTTGGGAATTCCGCTAAATAAATTAAAAAGTCAGCATTACCGTCCAGTGTCACCCTGCGACTTAGTTCTGGAAATCTTAAATCGTAACAAATTAGAAGACCTAAATTTCCACCATTTGTCTTAAAAGCAATATTAGAATTAGAAAATCCTCCAATTGAGAAAACTGAAGGTTCTTTCATTGGGGGAAATAGATGAATTTTACGATATTTTCCTAAGAAATCACCACTTTCATCAATAACTGCAGCTGTATTGTAAAATTTTTCCTTTTCTTTTTCAATAAAGCTAGCAACTAGGACTGATGAATAGCGCTTAGCTGTTTCCTGAAGGAAAGATGTCGTTTTTCCACCAGGAATCGTTTCAGCATGTTTATGGATATTAACAAGATCGTATCCAGTGGAAAACAATTCAGGAAGGCAAATTATGTGAGGAACCTTGGAAGGTATCTGTGAAACAGCTTTCTCAATCATTAATTCAGATTTTTCCAAATTAGTTTCTTTCTCACCGTATTTTATATCCATTTGAATTAGGGAGATTTGTGTAAGCTTCATTCGCGGATTCTAACTCACTTTGCAATCGCAATTCTATTCAATCGTGACTTTAGCAAGACGTTTGGTTGAGTATAGATAAACAAGAATGAATATCACTGTGGCACCGATAATTGAAGCAACAATTCCTATAAACGTATGGAAAAACGTGTCATAGGTAGTCTCAGCTTGAAAAATAAAATAAAAGGTATCCCAGAAGCCATGAATCGCAACAGGGAGGATTAAATTATATCTAGTAGTTTTAAACACATATGAGAAGGTTAATCCGATAAAAAAAGCGCTGAAGAGAATTGCAAACATATCCTCAAATCTACCAAATCGGGCTAGTAATAAAAGATGTAACAATCCAAATAACGCTGCAGAAATAATAGCTGCAACAATAAAGGAATACTCAGTTTCTAAAATACTCTGAATGTAACCACGAAATAGTATTTCTTCTCCTAATGCAATAGCAAACATTGCTGCAGAGAAATTTAAGATTAATGCAATAGGATCAACTAATTCCAAGCTGGAGGGAAGAATTTCAAATGATAATTCAATGAAAACCGTGGGGATAAGCCCTGCGATCGTAATCGGGATACTGAGAAGAATCCATTCTAATCCCATTTTATTATTCCAAGAAAAGCCAACTGTTTCCATTTTTTGACGATCAAACTGTAGGAAAACAAATACCAAACCTATACCTACTATTCCGTTCATTGCACGAATAAGATTGGTTTCTAGAGTCTCAGGGAAGGGATTTCCGTTATTGAAAAGCTGTCTAACTAAGGGAATGATAAAGGTTTGAAAAGAGAAGATTAATATTACACAAATAACGAAGAAGAGAATGACACGGATCCATAAGTCTTGGATTGAGTATTTTTTCATTAGTATAAGCCTCGGAAAATTGTTGAATCTCTGTCATAATAAATTTAATCGAAAAGAACTAATTCAATAGGAGGATACAGAAAAACTTGCCTTATAAAAGATCAGATCGAATATATTTTAAAATGATTTTCATATAAGGATTTTTAGTGATAAGTAGTGGTTTTTCCTTTCTTACCCTTTGTTGGCCTTACTGTAGCTGCTTTAGTGAAACAGGTCGTTACTGACTATACTGCGGGCATGGCTAAGAAAAAATTATCTCAATCTTTTTTGATTGAACGATTAGACAAGAAAATGGAGAGAAAACTTGGCAAAGGCTTTTTTAAAAAGAAATTAAATAAGGAAAATCTGGAGGAAGTACGACAGATAATTCATGAAGAATTGAGTGCATTTTCTCCAGGTAAGGACTTAGATCAGCTAATTGTTAATAGTGCTCAAAAACTTAGTGACGAGCATCAAGAAATTCTTGTTAAACTGGACTCTGTTGAGAGTTTACTTCAAAAAATTTCTATTCCACTTGCATATAGCTTGTCCAAAGAGAGTAAAGAGGAGATTCCTGACGAATTATTACGCGGTCTTTTAGAGGGGAGTATCCAAGGGCAGGATTCCTCTCAAAAAGTGTTACACGAGCTTACAGAAGACGAACAAGTACCAAAAGAAGCGTTAAATAATGTAAAAGAATTTTTGTTCATAAATCAAATTAGCACAGAAGGACACACAGAAATTTCCCGGTTAGTAAAGAAATTTACAAACACTCCAGAAGAAATCAACAGTTTAAGTACTTTAATGGAAATCTCCAATTTATTAGTTGGACAAAACGAGGAACTTGAGAATTTAGTGTCCGAATTCCTCTTTAAAATGATGGATGCAGGTGTAGATACTAAAATTATTGAAAACTCAGTCATTTCCTTCTGTTTTCTAATACATCGCTTAGGAAAACTAGACCTCTTATCTGAGAGCGATCGTCTGATTTTGAGTTCATTTCTACGGAAACACATACAGAAGAAAGAAGATCCCACTCGTATGGTCGAGGCATATTATTTACTCTCAACATTAGGAATGGCTGAAGATATCAATTCGACATTTATAAAGGAGATTTTAGATCAACACCAACGACAAGGAATAAGTTCAACAAAAGAAATGGCAGGACAACTGCGTGTAGATGGAAAGATAGCACGATTTTTAAAACGCCTGGGCTTCAGGAAGTCAAAACCCGAGACCTCAATCCGAACGATAAGGCACTTAATACGAAAATTAGACAAAAGGAAATTTGTTCGGACCACTCAATTGTTGAAATATCAGTTGGAGAGATTGACAACCGAGATGAACTTTTTAATCACTTATTTCGAGCGAAAAGATCCTACACAAGTAGATCTTCAAGAGATTATTGAATTAATTCAATTATTGCTGGAAATATTGAACAGGCCAAGAGTCTACCAATTAGACCTAGAAACCCGAAAACGTGTTGTTGAACTAATGGATGCTGCATACTATCTTTACGACTTGTTGTCTATACGTAATTCTTGGAATTTGCTAAATGAGTACCAATTAGGTGTTAAATCTATTTATTCCCCAACATTAGGAAGTTATGAACGAGTCACCACCGATCAAGCAGCATTTAATGTTGCACTTTCGAAATTTTCGCAAAAAAAGATGCGACAGATTGACCGCGATTTACCCAGTCCCCCCCGAAAGAAGATCAGAAAAAAGATAAAATAATAAGGAATGAATTAGGGGCTCACTTGTGAGCTACCTTTGAAATTTTTAAGGTATGTGATGGTCTTAAGGTCTAACTCTCTACAAACTTAAGAGATTGCAAACATTTTTAATCAACCTTATGAGATTCACCTAAAACAACAGACAAACGAAGTAAAGTTGGAAATAAATTCAAATTTCTGAAAAAAACATCGCCTTTCTCGGTAGTACCTCTTTCGAATTAAAACAGATTTGCCCCAAAAGCCTGAAAATAGATTTGGTGTAATTATATGCTATTTGAAGGGATTATACTGACAGTAATGTCTGATACAGGGCCAATGGCTGAGATTAACCTCTCAAAGCTTGATGAAACTAGTGCCATGAAACTCAGTATCAGCCTTATGACCGCACTTGGCTTAGGAGAGAGTCAAGACCAACAGAATCAGCTCCATGGTCCTTTTTCTGTACCAGGTCGAAAAGAATTATCCCTAGCTTATCCGTTTCTAGTTAGTTCTGTATCATCAGCTGATCCTCGCATTCAAGCCACTGGGCGATATTGTACGATATTTCTCCTGTTTCTCCGTGACACAAAGACACGAGTACTGGCTAGTTATGATGTAATTGAAAAAATAATCTCAAGAAAGCTTGAATCCATAGAATGTCAAGATGGTCTGACAACTGAACTCATGAAGGAGATTTATACTGATCTCGAAAGTACCATGTCAACTACCGGGGGGAAAAGCGCTGTGGCAGCAATCAAACAATCTGAAGCAGATTTAATACAAATTAAAGCCGATCAATCTCGTTATCAAGTTCTTTCAGCAGTGATACGTGAGATTACTAAAATTCAAAACACTATAGCCTCACTTTTAGATGAATTAATGGTATTTACCGATACTCCTATTATGGAGGGAGCTATCTACATGCGTCCTGACATTAAAGCGGCGGATTTTCTCAAAATTCTACCAACAATTTCTAAATTTGAAAAGATTTTAGCTAAATTGGATGGTGAAGATAAAGAGACTGTTAAGGAAATAGTAGAAATTTCCATTTTAGTGAGAATCGGCAACCTTTTCTATTGGAAGGCATTACTTTCACAACAGGTCATCGAATTTGAGAAAGCTATTGAATTCTATATTCGAGCCAACCAGCTTAAAGACGATTCAGTATTATACCTTACAATCGGATCAATTTATCGAAAAATTGGTCGGAACAATGAAGGAAGAAACTGGATTGAAAATGGATTTTCTCGGATGAGAAAACGCAAGGAGTCAATTAGGATTTCCAGGAACATACTTTTTGGGGATGTAAGATAGCTGCTGATATTCGGGGATTGTTAAAAAGAAATTCCCTCCTCGAATTTTTGACCTATTAACTGGAGCTACGTTTTCGAGTTTTCTTTTCGGAAGGATTGGAAGCGCTAGCGGGTGATATTCCTTTTGTTAAACCTATTTCTTTGGCTAGTTCCATGAATGGGAGCACCATTTGAGCCACTGACTTATATGCATCTTGGCCTTCTCCCAATAGAATCATACGGTCAATGTTGATATTCTTAAAAACCTCGGGTAGCATATCAAGAGTTTTTAATTGGATATATTTTTCATCCGCTTGACTTAATGCTTTGGCTTGTTCGAGGATCCCTTCAGCGATAGCAATTTGAGTTTGACGGATCTTGGCAGCCTCACCTTCTGCTTCATTGAGTAACTGGTCTTTACGGGCTTCAGCTTGTTGACGGATGCGTGCAGCTTCAACACCCACTTCTTGTGTGACTCGAAGGTATTTTTCTGCTTCTGCATTGATTTGTTTCTGTTTACGCTCAGTTTCAGCTGCAATTATAGCTCGTTCTTGTTCTAAAGATGCAATCTGAATTTCTCTATTCTTAGCTAGCGATTCAATAGAAAGTTTGACTTCCTGGTCAGATGATCCAGTTTTTTGTCGGACTTCAAGATTACGAAGTTGAACTAGTTCTTCCATTTCAGCCTGGCGAAGTTGTGCGTTCTGAGCTTCTTCGATCTTTTTTACGGCTTCTAGATTGTCTTTTAAGCGATCGTCAAGAACCATAACGTCTCGGATTTCAATAGATTCGATGGTAACCCCCCAATCTCCTGTAAGCGAATGGAGCTCGGTAGTCACGTTTTTGATTATCTCTACTCGATTACGAATTATTTGCTCTATTCTCATATTAGCACAAGTCGTTCGTATAATCGCTTCTGTGGCATTTTTAATTGCCTTTTCAACATAATCAGATCGAGTAGGATTCCAACTTACTTTAGAAAAGGAAATTTCGGGATTTGTAACCCTCCAATAAACAAATGCAGTTATTGCAACGTCTTGATACTCAAAAGAAACAACTTTTTCACGTGCTTCCAATAAAGTCTGTTGAACAGTAGTAGGGATTACAACTACTTCGTCGAAGACAGGCCAAAGTATCACTGTACCACCTGTACCAGCTCGTTTAATTTGTCCACGTCGGAAATGTATCACATATTCGTTGGTTTTAAATTTCTTAAATCGCGAGATATAGAATATGATAAAGAAGAGAAACAATAAAAACACAAACACGAATGCACCCGCAATGGCAGGTATGAATTCAGGAAAAAAAGTTATAATAACAATGGAGACAATTACAAAACCAACAAATAAGCCACCAATATACAATAGTTCTTTTTTCATTCTTTTCACCTATTATTATTATGTTTTACTCCCATTTAAAGGTACCTTCGGGAATTGGCTTCTCTTTACTTTCTATTGAGGACCATTCATCGATAATCAGTGTCGTTCCTTGGATTTCTATAACATAAGCTGTCATGTGCCTTGCGATTACCCCGTACTTGGTTTTAGCAGCCATTTTGACTGGCCCATGAATTGAGGAGGTTTCGATCACCACAAGACCACCTTTAGTGTCAACAGTAGTCAGTGTTCGAACTGGATCGTCGATTTGGATAGTTTCTAAAGCTGTTTCATAAATTTCTGAAACAGCTATTTTCTCCCAAATCTTAGAAACGGCATAAGTGGTACCAAAAGGTAATCCAAAAACGATTATCATCAGAATGATGGGATGAATCGCTATTTCTATTAGAATCGTACCTGAACCCCCGAAGGTAATCATAAAGGTTCCTAATAAGAGCATAAGTGGTGCTGGAGTGTCGACACCATGATCATCTAAACCAAGATGTTTGTCAACACCAACGCTTGTATCGTGGTCAATTTCAACACCAACATCTGCATCTACATCGATATCAACGTCTGCATCTACATCGATATCAACATCTGCATCAATGTCGAAATCAACATCTGCTTCAACATCAAGAGAAACATCATGGTCTAAAGAAAAATCTTTATCTAAGGAGATGCCATGATCAATTGCAGCATCATGATCTAAAGAAACATCATGATCGAAATCATGATCCACATCAGGATCGTGCTGGAATAAATGGCTTCCCTGAAGGATGAGTGTTAGAAAGAAAATAATTAATCCCGAAATTAAACTCCCCAAACAAATCTGTTGCAAGATAACTAGAAAAAGGTCTAATTCTATCTGTGCCATCTTCCTCACTTACTCTTATCTCAAACTCCTTCTTATATTTTTACTTTGCAGAACTTTTTATTTGTATGAAATTAGCTTCATACGGCTGTAGGATTTTTTCGTTAAATACAGGCTCATCACCAATTACTGTTTTTCAGTTACACCCCTAGATCAATCTTTTTTCGGAGATGATGATATTCTATACAATCCAATCATCTATAATTATATAATTTTACTGCGTAGTAAGAAAATTAAACTGATTTTAAGATATATCTCTCATTGAACATAATGATTATTGCTTTAAGTCAATCTTTGGTAATATAATGGTTTTTTATAAGAGGATTCACTGAAAACAATTGACATTTCATTCTTTATTCTTTGATACATTGTAACCCATTGGGGAAAAGATTAATTTTTGGTTTTAGAACCAGTATTGATAAAAAATTCATATTAAACCAATTTTTAAAAAGATTTTTCACTTTCTTAACGGATACGTTTTCGTTTGACATTAAAATGACATAGGATTTTATAGTGATAAGTAGAAAAACTAGAACTCATAAAAAACAAGGCCACCCATATGATGACACCCATATGATACTTGTATTTTGGTTAAATGGCGAACAGTTTTTAAAGCATAAGAGAAATATGGTTTAAGTACAAGTTATTTGAATTCTTTAGCAATCAAGGCTAAACACAATAGGTTGAATATTCACTTACATTTTTAGACTGGCAACTCTTCATAAAAAGTGAATATCTCAGCTCGAAGTGATAATGTAAAGTGATATTCATGTTCAAACGGATTCTCATCGCAAATCGAGGAGAAATTGCCAGTCGAATTATGGGTTCTGCACAAGAGATGGGAATCGAAACAGTTGCTATATACTCCGATGTCGATGAGGAAGCTGTTCATGTCCACACAGCTGATTTTTCTTATCCTTTAGGAGATCCGACCCCAGCTGAAAGTTATCTAAATATGGACAAAATTATCAAAATTGCTCACGAAAGTAAATCAGAAGCAATTCATCCCGGTTATGGTTTTCTATCTGAAAATGCTGAGTTTGCTCGTAAAGTAATTGATGCGGGATTAGTCTGGATTGGCCCAACTCCTGAAGCTATTCACGCTGTAGGCGATAAGATTCAAGCTAAGAGAACGA
>JAEOTU010000073.1 GCA_016839665.1 Candidatus Hodarchaeota archaeon | reverse complement strand
TCCGCTTGATAAACAATACGCTGTTTATAAAGCAATGAAACAGACCATGTCAGAGAAGTTAGCTAAGGCTAATTTTAAAGCTCTAGGTGAGTCAGTTGATGATATTGCGGCAACTTTAATTTTTGGGTCAGAAATTAATAAAACTCTCACATAATAGCGTTCTCAGACAGTTTCATCAGTAACCATCGCTCCTCAATTTAGGAACCTTTGACAAAAGATCTGTATCCAATTTATATTTTGTTACCAAGTCAATCATTGGTAGCTAGGTTAATTCTTCAGATCAAGTGGAAATGTAGGAAATCAGGTTGAAGTTATCAATAGTTCCAAGATTCTAAGACTAAAAAATCAAGTTGAGAGAAGAGCAGTATAAGAGGGGGGAGGGAGGGAGTCTCACCGTTAGGAAAAAGAAGGTTTTTCGATTCGGTGAAACTCCATGGTATTCAGGTATTTTTTTCGCTACTGAACTCGTTTCATTGCCCAGTTGCTTAATATTGGATACTTCATCTTTCTTTAATATAGTTTTCTTCATCGTTTCGTAATTACATTCGATTCTCATATCTTTTGGGTTATGAGCTGTGTTCTTGCGACTCTACAAAAAAATTGTTCTTAAGATATGGACATTTAGAGACTAATCGTCACTTTGTTAAAGATACTCTCATTAAAAAAATCTGATCATCACGATCGATTGTGTCTAGGGCCTTTATTTTTTACACAAAATTGTGAAACATTGACCATCAACGAAATTCATTTATATTGACTTTGAAGGAAGAAATTTGAGGCGATAAACAATGTGGGATTGCCAAATGTTTCATTCAAGTTAGGTTTTCAAACCTTTTTACAAGAACCCACCAGTGTTTTCGTAAAGTTCTCCAAACTTCTCATGATCCTTCTCTTATTGTAATCAAGAGGAGAATCTCAGTATATCGAATCAACAGTATATTTTATTTCTCACAATTTGAAGAGTGTGGTTGAATTGGAAAATCTAAGTGGTAAGAAATATGTTGTCTGCCCTGCATGGCCTTATGTTAATGCGATTCCTCATCTAGGAACTGTGTTACATTTGTTGGGTGCAGATATATATCTTCGTTATTTAAAATTAAGGGGAGCTGACGTGATATCAGCTACTGGTTCTGATTGCCATGGAACCCCTATAGAGGTAGCTGCAATTGAAGGAAATATATCTCCCCAAGAATTGGTAGATAAAAATCATGAATTAATTTTAACCTTGCTGAAAAAGTGGAATATTGACTTAAATTATTCAAAAACAGCGAATCCTTTCCACTATGAATGGGTTCAAGACTTTTTTAGACGATGTAATGAGAATGGGTACATTTTCGCTAAAGATATCGAACAATTGTATTGTTCTCACGACAAAAGGTTTCTTCCTGACAGGTTTGTAGAAGGCACATGTCCACATTGTGGAGCAGCTGGAGCTCGAGGAGATCAGTGTGATGCACCTGATTGCGGAAAACCCTTGAGTCCAGTAGAGTTAATCGAACCTCATTGTAAAATTTGTGGAAACATTCCAATCGTTAAAGAAACCACTCAATGGTATTATGATTTTAGTGCTTTTCAGGAAAAACTAGAAAAATACATTCGTAAGAACGAGCAATTACCTGAAAACGCCAGAAAATTTTCTGAATATATATTAAATGAGGGATTACAAGCTCGTACTTTGACACGTGATTTAGCTTGGGGAATTCCGTTCAATAAGGTTATCGCTGAAGCTAAAGGAAAATCTGTCTATGTATGGTTGGAAGCAGTTCTTGGTTACGTTTCTGCTTCTGCAGAATTAGGGAAAAGAGAATATAATGATACAGAATTCTGGAAAAAATATTGGTTAGATCAAGATACACGAACAATTTTTTTCATTGGTAAAGATAATATCTTTTTTCATACATTATTACTACCTGGACTTCTCCTTGGAACAGAGGAGAGCTATGGAAAACCTTTTGTCCTTCCATACAATGTGAGTACAACAGAATTTATAATTTTTGAAGATAGAAAGTTCAGTAAGTCTCAAGGAGTTGGAGTATGGATTGATGATGCTGCAGCTCTCCTCCCTACAGATTATTGGAGATATTATTTGGCAGCAACCCGACCTGAAACAAAGGATTCTACTTTTACTTGGGAAGAATTCCAACAGCGAATAAATAATGACCTTAATGACGTTTTAGGAAATTATATTCATAGAATTTTTGTTTTACTTGACAAATACTGCAATGGTACAATTCCTGAATGCCATCGTCTTGATGCTACTGACAGAGAATTTGTTACTGCTATTCATGAGGTTCCTGAAACTGTAGCCGATTTTTTTGATAAATTTGAGCTGAAAAAATCTGTAGCATCCATTATTGATTTTGCAAGAACAGCTAATGCTTACCTTAGCACAAAAGAACCATGGAAATTAGTAAAAACAGATTTCATTGCTGTTGAAACCACTTTATTTCTGTGCATACAATCACTTCGGACACTTGCTATTGTTCTTTCTCCAATCATCCCTGAAACTGCTGAAAAGGTTTGGCAAACTATCGGTCTAGAGGGAACTGCCGCTAGCCAATGTCTAGATGAAGCCGGAAAATTAACTCTTAAGCCTGGAATTACAGTCCGAAAATCCAAACCATTGTTTTCAAAAATCGATATTGAAGAGCTGCAAGTACGACTTACAGAAATTAGAGCTTTGAAAAAAACTGATCTCACAGAGGAAAACAAAGTGTCAGACAAGAAACAGATCCCCTTTAAGGATTTCCAAAAGCTAGATATCCGAATCGGAACTATACTAACTGCTGAAAAAATCAAAAAAACGAAAAATTTGTTAAAACTTAAGGTTGACCTCGGCCCAGAAATCGGCCAGCGTCAATTAGTTGCTGGTTTAGCCTCACACAGGAAAGTAGAAGATCTAGTCGGACAACGATTAACTGTCATCGTAAACTTGGAACCAGCCACCATTCGTGGGGTTCGTTCAGAGGGAATGTTATTGGCAGCTGTAGAAGGAGAACAATTAGGATTGATAGTTCCCGATCAAAACGTACCAAATGGCACACGAATAAGTTAACTTTATATTCTCTTTTCCATCAATTTTCTCATCTTTTTATTATAGAAACTTTTTAACACAGTGAAAGGCTAAATATCAATATACTCCTGCTAATATGAAAACGAAGGAAGCAGATTATTATGGCAAAATGGGATTTAGTTATATATGAAACTCATGAAAAGAAGGAAGTTCTTAATCGTTTTCGAATTACTAAGAAAGCCATGACCGCTGCTGGTCAACATGGAAAAGCAATTGTGTTAATAGATGAACAAAACAAGGAATGGTTATTAAAATCTTTTTCAAAGTTTATCGACTTTGAAATGAACAAGATTTTAGATCTAGAGGTTGATATTGAAGATTCTCCTGAAGAAAGCAGACATAGGATGCACTTGTGGCGTGTTCTTAACGAGCTAACCGCTTCACGTCTTGGACAACGATTAAGGCTTAATGTCCCAAATGCTCTGGTTGTTTGCTCCCAACAAATTGCAGATCAGCCCCTTGAGCAAACGACAATATTAGACCTTGGTGATGTCGTTATCCTCGATGAAGATGAAGAAGATGAGGGAGACACTGCCGAAGAATTCTATGAACTTTCAGAGCGGGAATCTTACACACTTGAAACCTCTGAAAAATTCGAACAATTGCTTACGAAGAAGAGCGAAAGAGGTGACCCGTCAACAATACTTGCCTTGATCATGGAAAAAATTCCTAATACTATAAATCTTGATGAATTCTTAGATACCAAAGATCTTGATGGAGCTTTTGAAACTATACAACAAATAGATGACGGATATTCCCTTCTACCATTTGATATATGGTTGAATGATCCAGACAGAAATGCAGGTAATTATTTAGTTCAATTCGATGAAGAAAAGAAGCCCAACAAAATTTGGGGGATAGATTATGAGATGTGGGCCCTAGGTTCCGACATTTGGATGGAAGAGGACGAAATTACGCAGGGACGTAGTTACTTAACTGCAGTTATCCATACGAAAAGCAATATATTTGATCCAAGAGTTACTCAAACCGTACATCGAATACGGAGTGTAACTGATGAGGAACTCACTTCCATGACTCGAGCGCCAAGAATTTTATGCAAATTCTTTGAGTATCATATAACACAGAAAAATATTGATCCAGATGAGCGTGATGTTTTAAAACAAGTTGAGTCTAATTTGGAAGACTTCCTTATTGAGTCCAGGCCACGTTCTGACAAATTGAGCGATATTCTAATCAGGCAGGTTGGCCTGCCCTCTGATTATAAACCATGAATTCACTTGTTTCTTTTAACAATTAGAAATAGGTAGTGGATGAACTTCAGATCAGCAGTGATTCAGCGTGGCACTTTGTTGATCTGATTTACAATTCGTTCTGTATCTTGAGCCATTACAAGCTCTTCATTGGTTGGTATGACGAAAATCTTTATCTTAGACGCATTTGAAGAGATTATTCGCTCTTGAGTTCCACTTACCGCTTCTAAGTTTGCTTCTTGATCCATTTCTATCCCGAAAAATTCAAGATCCTTGAGAACGAGTGATCTAAAATAAGAAGATCTTTCTCCGATTCCTGCAGTAAAAACTATTGCATCCAATCCCCCCAAAGCAATAAAATACGCTCCAATATATTTGCGAACCCGATAAGCTGCTAAATTTAATGCCAAAAGAGCTTTCTCATCCCCCTGGATAGCTTTTTCCTCGATATCTCTCATGTCGGAACTGTGTGCAATCCCAAGAAGTCCACTTTGACGATTAAGTATGTCATCAGCCTCTCCAAAGGAAAGATTTGCTGTTCGCATCATGGAAAGGACAACTCCAGGATCTATATCCCCTGAACGGGTTCCCATGACTAATCCTTCAAGGGGTGTCAGACCCATGCTCGTATCAACCGATTTTCCATCTTTAATCGCTGCTACTGAGGCTCCATTACCTAGATGTAATGTGACAATCTTGGATTTTTTCTCTGATTTACCCAATAATCTCATCGCACGTTGAGAAACATAATAATGAGAAGTTCCATGAAAGCCATATCTTCTGATTTTATTCTCTGAATACCATTTCGATGGGATTGCATAACGGTAGACATATTCTGGCATTGATTGATGAAAAGCAGTATCAAAGACTGCAATGTGAGGAATATTAGGTAGAACTTTTTTCGCTGCTTGTATACCTTGAAGATTTGGAGGATTATGTAATGGTGCCAGTGATGAAAGGTCTGCGATTACTTTTTCAACAATAGAGTTAATGAGTGTAGATTCAACAAATTCTTCCCCTCCATGAACTACTCTATGACCAACGGCATCAACTTCTGATATATTCTCCATAACACCTTCTGATGGGGAAACCAGTAACTTTAGTATGTATTGAATAGCTACTTGATGATTTTCACATCTAAATTTTCGTGTAATTTCCTGTGATCCAACTTTCTGATGAACAAATGAACCTGAAAACCCCACCCGCTCAACGATCCCCTTTGCAAGCATTTTCTTAAAAGTAGTGTTGAATAGCGCATATTTTACTGATGATGACCCGCAGTTCAGGGTCAAAATGATCATTACGATGACCCCTAATATTTTTCGGATGAGCTTGTGGTCCCTTTAACAATGGCAATTGATGCTGAAGCACCAATACGAGTTGCTCCAGCCTTTATCATTTTTTCAGCTGTTTCAAGAGTTCTAATACCACCTGCAGCTTTTACTCCCATTTCTGGCCCTACAGTCTTCCGCATTAATTCAATATCTTCAGCTGTAGCACCAGCAGTACTAAAGCCTGTGGAAGTTTTAACGAAATCAGCCCCAGCTAGTTTAGTTAAAAGGCTTCCTTTTGTAATTTGTTCCTTTGTTAATAACGCGGTCTCTAGAATGACTTTTACCAAGGCTTTTCCTTTAGCTGCGGCAACAACTGCTTCAATATCCCTCTTGACAAGCTCATCATCGCCTGACTTCAATGCTCCTACATTAATAACCATATCAATCTCTTCTGCACCATTTGCTATAGCATCACGAGTTTCTATAGCTTTAACAGTAGGTGTAGTAGCCCCTAAGGGAAAACCAACAACTGTACAGACCTTGACAGAGCTCCCACGCAAATTTTCTTTCGCTTTTGACACATTTGTCGGATTAACACATACAGAAGCAAATCCATAATCCTTGGCTTCATCGCAAAGCTTTCGTATCTCTTCTTCTGTAGCATCAGCCTTTAAAAGAGTATGATCAATATATTTAGCTAAGTCTTTATCAAATTCAGCTATTCCAGGGTTTGTTCCAATTCGTGAAGCTCCTCCATTAACGAAAGCTTTCACAATTTCGTCACCATTAAGTTTACCAGCTGTACCTGTAGTATAGACTGTAGATGGAGATTTAATCTCTTGTATAGGAGCCGCACCAGTTAAATCATGGATATCGACTATTTGAACACCCATATCTTCAAGTAGTTTAATAATTCCGTTAATTCTCTTTAACATTGGTTCTGGAACATTTTCAGGCTTTATTTGACAACAAAAAATCGAATTTTTTGCTACAATGACAGGTTTTCCATACATCAGTCCAAAAACTATAGTGATTGTACCAAGAGAATCTGCATTCAGAGCGGTCACTTTTGCAGCTGTATTTAGGGATATAACTGGAACATAAATCGCATCAGCTTGTTTGAGTACCTTCTCCAAATAATCTGAAGAATATTCAGTGATTATTTTACCACCTTGTGATGCACTCCTCGCCTTTGGAATTCCTATGATTTGTGTAGCTGATTTTGTCATAACGACATGAACGGGTGAAAAACGACGTGAAATTTCCTCCATCTGCTGATAAACTTCAGGTAGTTTCTCATCACCTCCACAAAGTAGAATAATTGCCGAACCAGTGGAAATAAGAGGATTTGTTCGTTTGTATCCAGTTTCTTTAGTTTTAATTGGATTCTCATTAGAGGTTGTCTCTGATTGACCCAATTTTCGTAAAACTTGCTCGGTAATTTTTTGAACAATATCTTCATCCATTATCAAACACTCTCAAGATTTAGTGTTAAATCACGTTGTTTTCCTTCGACTTCAATGAAATCTACAACACCCACGATTAAAGCATCTACTGCTCCATCTTCATCCTTCATGATACTACGAATTGAGTTCCCTTCCTGCAAAATTAGCACGCAATCACCCACCCCTGCCTGAGCAGTGTCCAAAGCAATTGTTGATTCTCCAATAAATCGTCCATGCATGTCTATAGGCCTTATGACGAGTATTTTATAATTTTCATGGCTTTTAGTTTTAATAGTTGCCACTAAATTGCCAGTAACGAGAGCCAAATACATTGGATCATGCCTTCCTCTGACTTTTTTTTGTTGCAGCTTGTTTTGGACGAGTTCTTGTTGTAGCTTGTTTTGGACGAGTTCTTGTTGTAGGTGGCCGCTTAGGAGTAGTTTTCGTTTTGGGAGGAGCTTTCGGAGGTGTTGGAGTTTTTTCTGGCCTTTTTTTCTTTCTCGGTTTTATAACATTATATTCTTCGACGAAACCAACAATGCATTCATCTATTGGTACTAATCCTTTTGAAATTGCTAGAGCTGCTTCTTTTTTACTTACAAGATAGACTATATCTCCTGGACCTGCGGTATAAATCCCATCTGCAGCAACATACGGTTTTCCAACGGGTTCAAAATCATCATTTAATCCTTGAACAACAAGTAAGCGCAAACCTACAAGTCCTGGATCTTTCACCGACGCTACTACATTACCAATGACTTTCCCAAGTTTCAAATAAATCACGTCGACTTACAAAATCTTTGCTCAATATCACGAATCTTGTTGACTCGGCGTTCGTGACGTCCACCACCAAATGGAGTTTCAAGCCATCTTTTCACGATGTTTTGCGCGAGACCAACACCCAAAATTCTTGCTCCAAGTGTCAAAATGTTAGCATCGTTGTGTTCTCTTGCTGAGTGAGCAGTAAATTCATCTGTACAGGGTGTGGCTCGAACATTGGAGACCTTATTGGCAACAATCGCACTTGCTACCCCTGTTCCATCAATTAAGATTCCTTTAGTTTCTAGAGACACAGAAACATTTTGAGCAACCAGCAAAGCAATATCTGGATAGTCAACTGGTTCGGTAGAATAACATCCAAAATCAGCTACTTCATAACCGAGTCCTTTAAGGAATTGTATTATCTGCTTCTTGAGATCAAATCCTCCATGATCACTTCCAATAACAATTTTTTTCATACTAAATCATCCATCGGGACATTTATGGTTTACAAGAGATATTTTATCAAATCCTTATGTGGAGCTGGTATTAAGGCTGTAGACAGAACCAATCCTTGCTCCTTAACCCTATTCACACCTGCCGCGATCGCTGCTCGAACAGCACCAACTTCACCAGTAAACAGAGCAAATGCTTTCCCTCCTAAAGCACGACTTAATCGCACTTCAATCAAACGGATATTTGCACTTTTTACCGCCTCATCAGCAGCCATTATGGCAGAGGGAGCCGAATATGTTTCAATCAACCCAATCGCATCAATTTGATCAACTTTAGTTGTTCCAGATATAGCTGGAAAAACCTCGTCATGAACATTGGGAATGACTACTGAACCGATTAATGCTTCCCCTGCTATGGTACTTCCAGCATCTAAGGAACTTTTCACAGATGCAACTGATCCTTGCACAATGATTAAGTATTTACCTGGACAAACAGGTGTTGATGATAGTAGTTTAACGTCAGCTGCTTTAACTATCGCATCTGCAGCAAGGAGTCCTCTTGCTACAACATTGGTTTCAACAATTCCGATTGCATGCATTATTGTAACCTAGGGAGGAGGATAAATGTACAGTCTGCCTCTTTCTTGGTAAAGAAAGTTGAAATGTTTCAGCTAGACGCAGAAGCAAATAACACTCACTTCATTCATCAAGCCTTTTTCGGCAGGATAGATTCAACTTCATCGTGGGGGCGAGGAATCACGTGAGCGGATGTTAATTCTCCGACTTTACGAGCAGCTACAGCTCCAGCTTCTACAGAAGCTTTTACTGCACCCACATCACCACGTACCATTACAGTAACGTAACCGCCACCAATGACTTCTTTTCCAAGCAAGTTTACATTTGCTGCTTTCACCATTGCATCAGCTGCTTCAATGGATGCAACGAGACCTCTGGTTTCTATAAGACCTAATGCTTCTTTAGCCATTTTTATTCACCATATTATGTTTCTATTAATTTTTTTTAGTTTCTATAACGATTTCTTTATGTATTTTTTTAATAGTCCCGCTAATACTCGCGTGAACTGTTGCTCCAAGTGATCCGTCAGGAATTTTTCCAATAAGATCACCCTTTGATACTTGATCTCCTATTACCACAATTGGGATTGCAGGAGCACCAATATGTTGATTTAAAGGGATTTTAACATGTTCTATATTAAGAGAGTGTGAACTAATTGGAGCAGGATGTTCATACTCTGTTAAATCCAATCGAGAAACGAGTCTTTTCATGGGTAGTTTCCGTAATTCTCTTTCTTGATGGACTTTTAGCTTTCTTCGCTTGTGAGGGTTCTTTAATCCCTCAATAATGAAGTGATTACGAAGTTCATAATTTATTTTACATGGGTCGAGACCCATAGGACAACCATAGAAAGTACACGCACCACAAAATACACATAGGAAAGCACTGGTTAAATGATCACTATTTTCCATTCCACCAAATGCAATAGCCCTCATTATTTTGTCAGGGTATAGATCATGTCCGAGTAGGAAACGAGGACAAACCTCTGTACATAGCTGACACCTTATACACGCCGCTTTTGAAACAACAACCTTTGATGACATTCTTTGTTGCTTCATATTAATCAAATAATGATCTTCAGGTAGGACGATGAGGCTAGATGTAGTCTTTGTGATGGATTCTTCAAGGTCTTTAACTACCTCACCCATCATTGGTCCACCCAATATGACTTTATAGGGATTTTCCGTAGATCCTCCAGCTGCTAGAATAGCAGTTTTAACTGATGTACCAATGGGGAACTCTATGGTTTGAGGTTTTTTCACAGCTCCAGATACAGTCACATGTCGTGAAATTACGGGTCTTCCCTCGAATGCATTAACGAGATTTATCAGAGTTCCAACATTATTTACCACAACCCCAATATCGAGCGGAATCCCTCCTTCTGGAACAAATTTATGAAGTGTCTCATAAACAAGTACAAATTCATCCCCTGTTGGGTAATAATCATCAAGAAGAAATATTTCTAACCGTTTATCGCTTTTAATTGCCTTTCTAAGCGCGTTTATAGATGTGGTATATTTTCTTTTTAGTGCTATAATCCCCCGTGTTGCCCCCGTTGCTTCCATTCCTAGCTGTAATCCCTTAACAACTTTTTCTGGATATAATGCCATTAAATGCTGATCTACGTGTACTAGAGGTTCACATTCTGCACCATTAGCGATGTATGTTTCAACTTTTGCAGAAAGTTTAACGTGGGTCGGAAATCCTGCTCCACCAGCTCCAATAACGCCAGCGTTCCTCACAATCTCAGCAAGATCAACGGTCAATTATTCTTCCTTCTTTTATCCTATGTTTAAACGATTCTAAACGCGTCGACTAGTACACACCGTCGTTGGCGGGTGAAAGTACGTGCAGAAGTAAGACCTTCACCAGTAGGGCCTGCTATTGTCATAGTAGCGAAACCTTCGCCTCCAAATCCAACCCCAGCGAGTGATGGTGCATTTTTTACGAAAATGGTTGTCTCAATATTTCTAGCAACAAGGCTTAGGTTCCCTAAACTATCACTCCACATCATGGCTGTATGCTTGAATCCATGTTCAGCTCTTTTCGCCTTATAAAGAGCCTCTTCAATAGTTTTTACTCGTACTATAGGAAGGATGGGCATAAGCATCTCCGTAACAACGAATGCATGGTCATCGTCAGGTACTTCAGCAATGATTAATCTAATGTCATCACTAACCCTTATTCCGATTTGTTCTAAAATTAGACGGGCATCCTTTCCAATATATTCTCTATTTAATTTTGGAGGATTAGCATTTGGTTCTTTGAAAACAAGATTGACCAGCTGATCTAGTTGCCTTCCTTCGACCTCATATGCTCCGTATCTCTTCATCTCTTCTTTCAATCGGTCAGTAATATTTTCAAAAGCGAAGACTTCTTTCTCTACAAGACAGACAATATTATTGTCAAAACTTGCCCCTTCGACTATTCCACGGGCAGCTTTTCTGATATTAGCCGTATCATCAACAATTACTGGCGGATTACCTGGACCTGCACCAATTGTTTTCTTACCTGATGTCATTGCTGCTTTTACAACTGCACCTCCACCTGTAACTACAAGACAACGTATTTTGGGGTGTTCCATAATTATTTGAGCAGATTTAATTGATGGTGAGATTGTTGAAGTCAGTACATTTTCAGGGCCACCTGCTTCAATGATTGCACGATTCATTAATTTAACAGTTTCATTAGATGCTCTTTTCGCCGCAGGATGAGGGTTGAAAACAACACTGTTACCAGCCGCAACCATTGATATTCCATTATTAATAATTGTAGCTGTTGGATTGGTACTAGGTGTTATTGCACCTATTACACCATAAGGAGCCATTTCAACCAGTGAAAGTCCTCTATCCCCCGTCCAAGTTGTGGATATTAAATCTTCAATACCTGGGGTCTTTCTTGCACACAAAAGGTTCTTTGCTACTTTATCTTCTAAGCGCCCTAAGCCTGTCTCTTGAACAGCTAGCTCTGCTAGATATCGGGTGTGTCTAGTTGCCATTTCCCTCATGGAATAAATGAGATCTTTTCTTTTTTCAAGGGATAGATCCATTAAGGAATAATAAGCAGCTTCAGCTGCATCGATAGCTTCCTCTATTCCTTGAAACACACCTCCTCCAGCTGACATTGGAATGTTTTCTAACCCTGGATAGACTTGATATGCACGAATTTTTGTAACTACCCTATTTACAATCTTAGCTATCTGTTCTTCATTATATGTCATTTAATTGCCTCTATTCCACTTCTTCAAATTTTTTCATTTTGCATACGTTTGTTTTCCATCTATTTTGATAAAATCGATTATTGCTTGAATTGTTGCGTCTGTAGGCCGATCTTTCGTCATTTCAGTTAATCGGGAAGAACTCCCTGAAACGACTAGTACAATCTCTCCTTCGCCAGATCCAACAGCATCAACAGCAACAAATGGATTTCCTTCAGGTTTAAATTCATACATATCAACAGGTTGAACGATTAATAGTTTGAAGCCTAGAATGTTCTCATCTTTTTTTGTACTAACCACATTTCCAATAACTTTACACACTTTCATGATTTACTCTCCTTATATTCTGACAATTCGAATTTTTAATTCTCCTGCTTTTTCTTGAGCTAGGGGAGTGACAATAGCTTTTCGTGGCAACCTTAATTCTCTGACTTTCCCTCTTAGTTCTTCAATATATGATTCTGTTATAAGATCAGGGGTACTAGGGATTTGTTTTGTGAATCTATCTTCCAGATCTTTTTCGTCAAGTAGACCAAAACCCATCTCGGTAAGAAGGGATAGTCTCTTTCGTAACTCTTGGTTTATTCTACTGGTTGGTCTATATTCAAATATTAAATCTGTCAGTGGAATAGGAGTTAAAATATATACAGGAAGATTTAGCAGGAGACCTTGCATCAATATATTTACAATTGGATCTTCATCCTGCAATTGGATAATTTTATCTGCTATTTCGAAACTAAATGCACCAAAAATGATATATTTTAATCCCCTAAAGTTTGGAAAACAAAAGTTTCCATCATTCCTTAGTTCCACTTTCATTGTAGGAATAGAATTACTTTGTGATTTTATTTGAATGATATTATCGATTAGTTCATGCGTCCAAACTAGAACTGGAAGTCCTTCTCGGGATAGCTGAATGAGGTGGTTACACAGCTGTTCAAGACCCTTACCCATATGTGTCATTATTCCTAGGACTTTAAAAGAGGTGGAATCAATTTTGGAGAAATCAGCCTCTATTGTTTTATCAACTTCTCGAGTAATAAGATCTGACAATTGTTTTTTATCCATTTACCCATTATCTTCCTGATTACTTGTTCTTCCTATTTCTAGAACCTTTTTTTCGGATTCTTCTTATTTCGTCAATTGTTGCTAACGTTTCATCAGCAGGTCCAGGAATAATATTTGTGTTAACAATTCGACATAGCATTCTAGCTCTAATTTTTGCCGCCTCAATAGCAGAATGTACTGCAGCCAATTCTCCCTCTATTACCACAGTTACCAAACCACCCGAGATTTTTTTTATGAAAATCAGATTGACATCAGCAGCTTTTAATGCAACATCTGCTGCTTCAATTGCACAAACTCTTCCATAAGCTTCAATAAAACCAAGAGCAGCCATACATTTCACCGAAATGGTGAGAAAGTTTTGTGATCAAAATCTGATAGCAGGTGACCCATATCACCATCTTTTAAGAATAAAGCGTTTCCTTCATCCAGATCCAAATGAAGCTCAAGGGCAAAATCAGGATCCACTCTAACCATAACCTCATCTAAGACTCCTGCTCGCGTTCCAGGAAAACTAACCGCAACCAGCTGTGTATCAGAGACTCCAAATTTGTTTGCGTCTTCAGGATTCATATGAATATGGCGTCCTACGCATATTACTCCCTCTTCTATCTTAATTGCTCCCTTCGGTCCCATTATGTGAATACCGAGAGTACCACCAATATCCCCTGATTGTCGAACTGGAGGATTTATTCCTAATACGTGGCCATCACTACGAGAGATCTCAACTTGTGTGTGTTCTCTCAAAGGTCCTACTATTCTTACTCCATATAGAGCTCTTTTTGGGCCAATCAAGTCAACTGTTTCTTCACATGCAAATTCTTTTGGTTGAGTAAGAGAATGTAAAGGATGTAACTCATGACTCATTCCGAATAATTTGTGAAAATCCTTTGAATTCATATGAATATGGCGTGCGGAAAGGGCGACTGGAATCAACAAATCTTGGTCTTTTTGAATTTCCTCGTTTATTAATCGTTTTGCTAGATCCACATCACTCGATTGAGATTTTCTTTTCTCAATTGGAATGTACTCACATCCTAAAGGACCACAGTACCTTCCGATATAATCAGCAGACGGACGATAGATGACAGGTTTAATTTCAGAAGTTTCAGGAAATTTCTCCTCTAAAACATGGGCTGCCCAACCCGCTACTCTTGAGACTGTAAAAATCGGTGTAAACGCCTCTACAGGTATCCCTATTGCTGAATAGACTGATGCACTATAAAGGTCTACATTTGGGTAGATTAAACGTCCCTTCCGCTTCATGAATTCCTCTTGTGTGACTTCTACCATTTTGTTAGTAATGTTAATGAATTTTTCAGCACTATCTGATCCTTCTTTAATTAATCGCTCTGCCATCTGCTTTAGAATGATAGCTCTTGGATCCATGGTTTTATAGATCGCGTGACCCATACCCATTATTCGTTTACCTTGATCAAATTGGGATTTTACCCAGCTTTCAACATTCTCCACCTCACCTATTTCCATAAGATTTTTCATAACATAGGGATTTGCTCCTCCATGTAATACACCCGATAGAGAACCAATCGCCCCTGAAATTGAAGAATAAATCGTAGCTCCAGTAGAAGCGATGACTCTTGCTGTGAAAGTTGAGGCGTTAAAAGAATGTTCAGCATGAAGAAGAAGAACGATATCAAAACATTTTGCTAATTCACGCGTGGGTTCTTTTCCTTTGAGCATATACAAGAAATTTGCTGCATGAGTGAGATCTTTTTTTGGAGCTACTGGTGCTTGATTATTTCTGGTTCTCTCCCAAGCGGCCACGATAGTCGGTAATTTTGCTATAATTCGAATTGTTTTTCTACGATTTGCATCTCTAGATTCATCAGTAAGTTCAGGATCAAAATTTGACAGAAGGGCGAGAGTAGACTGAAGAACACACATTGGGGAAGTTGTTTTGGGAGCTCTTTGAATATGATCTATAATTTCTTGAGGAATCGCTCGGTTTGACACCAAAGAAGATGAAAACTCTCTTAGACCATCATTGGTTGGTAAACTCCCATAAATGAGGAGATAGACAACCTCTTCAAATGATGAACTCCTTGCTAAATCGTTTATATCATAACCTCTGTAATATAATCTCCCCTCTTCCCCTTTAATAAGACAGATATTAGTATCGGCTACTTCAATCCCCCGTAGTCCAATATCCTTGGTAGTCTGATCTCCAACCATTTCCAAACCAATTTTATCTTACATAGATTATTGTGATATTAATGAATTCTTAAATAACATATCTTTCTTAGCAATATCAAATCAACATTTTATCATAATATTAATTATTTCTATATTTCCCATTCTAATTCTTTGAAATTGCTACTAGTATGGAGACTAAAAGAATGATTAGAGGCTTTTCAAGTCAAACTGGCTATAATTGCTCTGATTGTCAATTTAAATGCTGCTCTACAGAATATGACCTACCACTTTTCCCTAATGAAAGAGATACTCTTCATCAGAATCATCCATCTGTATCTTTTTTCATACAATCTAAAAACACAGGAGATCGGTTGATCCGAGGTGATTGTTGTCCTTTTCTCACATCAAGAGGATTATGTATACTTCACGATTCACATGATAAACCACTGATTTGTCAAACTTTTCCCTTAATTTTCTGGAAAATCAACCCGGAGTTAACCTTATGCTGGATCTATCCTTGCCGTGGGAATGGTTTTCAATGGATAGCTAGCTCTAATCACCAAATTTCAGATCAAAAATTGAATGATTTGTTAAGCAAGGCTCAGAATCGCTTCAAAAGTTATTGGGGAGATCAAATTGATGGAGAAAATCCTTATTCAGGAGTATCTCATGAAAGAATACAACAGGAGATTGAATTCTTCGAGAATAATAAGGAAGTTGATTTAATAACTAGAATAGCAGATTCAATCAATTTGGATAGTCACTCAAATATTTTACATCCTTTAATATCCGACTCAAATCAGTTGCGTCACCAGGAGGATCTAAAGAATACTATAAACGCTGTTATTCATTGGTTGTGTTGGAGTCCTATTGGATTGCAGATTAACTTTTCAACGTCTAAGTTATTATTTTACATTGCTGCTCAGTTGATCACATCTCATGGGATATCTCTTCTCAATCAAAGACATAACCCTTTCATTCGGGAACGTATTCTTCAACAACTAGGATCATTCCTTGCATCGGCTGTAATGCCTTCATTTTGGACTCACATTGAGCAAAAAACCCAAATTGATCCAATTCGAAAATTTTCAGCACAAGTACGAGAGGTTTTATCAGGAGAAATTTCTCAACAAGAAATCAGCAAGCCTTGAAGCAATCTAGATTTGTCTTCTCGGGCAAAAGATTAAGAATATTTATTGAAAAACCTTAAATTAGAAGGAAAATATCATATAAGTGATCAATTATGGCAGGTAGTCATGGAAGTCTTACAAAAGCTGGAAAAGTTAGAAATCAGACACCCCGTGTTGAAGCGCGACCTAGAAAAGGTCTCACACCAAGTTTACGGAATAAACGTAATTTTATCAAACGAATAGAAAGAGGATTACCAGTCGG
>JAEOTU010000072.1 GCA_016839665.1 Candidatus Hodarchaeota archaeon | reverse complement strand
GTTTTGAAATCAGTAATTCCAACTTCATCTAACGATAGAGAGACAACAGGTGATTGATCTTGCGTTTCTTTTTCCATTTAAATCATTCCACCACTTAAAAGAAGACAATTGAGAGTATTAAATTTCCAAACCCTTTGGTTTAAGGCTGAGATTACTGTTTTTTTCTCCCTCAACTTCAATTTAATTTTCTTTTGAATCATGAAACAATAACAATTATTTTTATACACGAAATAGAAAACAAGAGAAACAATTCTTGATCCGCTCTGAGAAGAAGAAAATGGAAACACCAAGAAAAAGTACAGATGGACAAACATTTGATAAAAGAAAAGCCTAATTGGCTGTTGTATTCAAATATCATGTAATATAGCACTGTATTATCAGTGATTTTTATGATCCTAAATCTTTACAGGGATGAAAATGGCTATTCCTAAAGTGATAAGTATTTATTCTCGCACACCTAGCTGTGGGAAAAAAACTATAGCACTTAATGTCTTTTTAGCTTATGCTCGTTCAAAACCTAGTCAACGTATTCTCATTGTGGATTTTTCAACAACAGAAAAGTTAAGATACACATTAATAGGATATGGAAAATCTCAATTCACTAGTACAGAATTTCTAAGCGAAATCTCCGAAGATATTCTTGTCAATGAGGCTTTATCAATTCTTGAGGATGAAGGTTCCTTTGTTCGAATTCTTCCTTCTTCAGGGTGTCCAATTTTTCAGAATGACCTCTTAGAACGCGTGAAATATCGCATAAATTCCCTTTTTTTCAAAGATACGATTGATCTTCTTGTTTTCATTCTGCCAGTTAGCTTAGAAGAAAATACCATTACAATGACATCAATCCTTCAGAGTGACATGGTTTGGGTTATCTCCTCTGAAAAGTATCCTACCTTCAGCTTAACAAGATCAACTATTCAAAATTTTTTAACTTTTCTCACAGTTCCTACTTTGTTAATTATGAACATGGTTCGGCCTCCTGTAGTTTTTGAAAAAGTTGATCAAATGTTAATGCAAATGGAATCGAAATTAAAACATCCAGTTTTTTATTGTATCCCTTGGCTTTCTGAACTTAATGATTTTTCAGATCATGGGATTTTTGAATTGGAATCTCCAGAAGCCGTTTCAAATGAGATTTTCAAGGATTTGAACATAAAATTCCAGGAAATGTCTGAAAAAGAGATTGTTAGGGGTTTAGATGACGAAATCGAAGCTCCTCCTGTTGCATTATTCATCACTGACCGTCATTCTGGGGAGTCAATGTATTATTACTTCTTTGGGAAAGCTGAAGAAGAGATGAAAAATCCTGCTCTCATCACAGCAGCATTAACTAGCATCGCTCTTATGGTATCAGAAACCGTTGGACGTCGGGGAGATTTACGGTCTATCGATAACGGAAATATGAAAATCATACTAAGAAATGGAAAGAAGGTTATTGGAATTCTCTATAGTCCTGTTGAAACCAATACTTTGGCAGAATTGCTTTTTCAGTATGTTAATCGATTTGAAACAGAATTCAAAGGCGCTATTGACGATTTTTCAAAGACAGGACGGATTGGAGGATTTGCAGGGGCTACTAAAGTAGTTGAAGAAATCTTTGAAACATATATCTTTGATATTGTAACAGTAAGTGAACAATTACGACAGAAAATTCTTACTTATGGGACTGAAAAGGATCTATTAGGAGGGGATCCCGAAGAAGTCTTTCGTAATTATGTACAAGATAACTATACGAATTCCGAGATTAAAGATTTATTTTTTTATGAGTTTACTACTCCTCATAATTCTAGACATGATTTTTTACTAAAGCTGGGTATTAATCCAAGGCATCAAAGACTTGAGCTGGAAAAGGAAACAGGAAAAAAGATTTGTCAGTGTACAGAACCTCCAAAGTATGTTCAGATTCAAGCTTTCGACACATTGGGGATGCTTGACTTACCAGAAGAGCTAAGACCAACCATAAGGGCATTATTTACATCCAAGGTGCTTTCTCCTGAGACAGCAGCGAAAATAACTCAACGTGGCCAAGACTTGGAACATCAATGCTTAGAAGATTTACGAAAACGTGGATACGTTAAGCGAGTTACCCCTGTCTGATTCTAAAAATCATCTTTACAATAAGAAAATTCCTGCACGAAGGTTTACTTTTATTAGTACTTATATGAAAAATCCGCTTGGTTATCCAAAAATTCTTAACAGAATTGAGACTGCAAGTAACAATAT
>JAEOTU010000011.1 GCA_016839665.1 Candidatus Hodarchaeota archaeon | reverse complement strand
TATCGGTTGTAGAGGTAAGCAAACAGAGCGAAATCTCGCTAGACCAATATCAATCGCTTGGATTATACAAAACTGAGCTGGAAGGAGGAGTCACCTATTGGGTCATATCGGAGAAGGGCCAAAAATATTATCGGAAGCAATTAGAGTTTGTCAGTGCTCTCCCTACTCCCCTCACGAGTGAAGAAGTCCAACACGCCAGTAATGAATTAAAACGACTGGAAACCTTCTATGACATCTCTTCCTCCCACGATGATCGTCGAGAAACTAATACCAAGGTCAAAACGCTTGTCGGACGACTATTGAACTATACCTGCCAATTGAGAACTTCCGTCCCTTGGGTACGTGTTGCTGAGTACCATGATTTGCGGATGATAGACGCGCTAGAGTGGCAAGACTTTCGCCATCTTTTTGATCTGGCTCATTCCATGGTGAACAATCTGTTTCTAGAAATCCGCCAGCTTCAACAGCAACGCTCAACTGAGGAAATTCAACAATCTTTGGAGGTGTCATCCATTCCTGCACGACCTACGCACAAGGACTTGGATGATTTTCTCCCTGATGAGAACTTAATTCGTCTGCAAGAAATCTCGCAAGAACTGGGATTAGAACCTTACCCAAAAACAGGAATCTTTGACATTTATTATGCATTACACACCCAAAAACGCTCCCTGTTCGATGAGTTAAAGCTGAAAAAAGACGAGGAGGAGTTAAAATCAGATGAATGACCCAGAAATGGAGTAAAAAGGAGTTAGAAATTATTTATGATCCAACCAAAACCAAAAATTCCCAAGACGATCTTTCAGGCGCAAAAAATCGTACAAGACGCTCGTTTTTATGAATATCAAGGTCAGTACCAGCAAGCAATCATTAATTATACGCAAGCAGCAAAAACACTCACAAATTTACTCAAAAAACACCCTAAAATGCCCTTTCACAAACAACTTGCTCATGAGGCTCAATTATGTCTTCTACAGGCGAAGCAGCTTACACGTTACTTAACAAACTCGACACGAACGTCTTATGGTTCTCCCGTAACAAGCGTATCCTCGAAAGATGACCTAGAATATATTGAGCTTCGAGAAAGAGTGCTTAGATGTTTAATCACTCCTGATCCGAATCTTTCTTGGAATCATATTATTGGCCTTGATGAGGCTCTACAACACATCCGTGAAACAGTCGTAATTCCACTCTTACATCCTGAGATCTTACGGAGTAGTATCAAGGCTTCAAGGGCAGTTCTCATGTTTGGTCCTCCCGGGTGTGGAAAAACGCATATGATGAAGGTAATTGCTGCAGAGGTAGATGTTCCAATTTTCCACATCACTGCTGGTACCTTGTTATCGAAATGGCATGGTGAAAGCCAAAAAATGGTTCGAGTTGTGTATGAAACCGCTTGGGAGCACGCCCCATCAATCATTTTCATTGATGAATTCGATAGTATCTTTGGAACTTCCAATACATCCGTTAAAGGCCGTTCAGAGGATTCTCGAATCGCTATCCAGCTCCAAGAGGAACTTCAGCAATTTATGGATGGTTTGTTCACTCCTACTGTGAATGAAACGGTAACTATTGTTGCCACAAACAACCCCTTCCATTTACAAAGCCTCGCTCAATTACGTCGGTTTGATCGAATCCTGTATATTGCTCCACCACCTCCAGCGGCTATTTTCAGATTACTTAATCACTTCTTACGGAAAGTGTCCCATACTCTTACCCCCAGATATCTCAAATATCTGTCATATGAACTAAATGGATACACCCCAGATGAAATTCGCAAGGTCTGCAGTAATGCGTATTATAGAACATATACTACATCACGGAAGGAAGAGCTTCCCCGAAAACTGACATTTGAAGACTTTAAGTATTGCCTACGAGAAGAAAAACCAATATTAAAACCCATTCTCAGATTTAAAAAACAAGCAGGGGTGAGTACTCATCTGTTTCGGGAGTGGAATAAAAAATTTGGTCTTCCTCCCATTGAATACGCCCTCCAACATTACGATCAGCCATTCAAAGATTGGGAACCACCTCCCAACCCGATTCCACTGATTGATTATCCAGCTGAAGAAATGCAAAAGGAAATCTAAGAGGAAGGGGAGATGCGCGCACAGGAGGGTTCTGATACTGATCAGGCGGTACTCGAAGAGGATCAAGTAAAAATTGAGGAGGTTTCCCGTCAGTTAGATGAAGTGCTTAGATTTATTCAACGACAGAAAGACCTCGACAATCAGCCTCCAAAGTTTGATATTGACGACATAGCACCCCAGATAGAAGTGGATGAGCTCGTCGCAGAGATCAAAACATTTGAAAAGGAACTGGAGGAAAAGCTACCTCCTGATGTGATTTTGGCCCTTAAACAGGACGAAATTGAAACAGACGAGCTTGAAAACGAAAAGGATGATATTTCGATTGAGGTAGGAAGGGATCAGAGTGTATTAATATTGGAGGCTGAGACCCAAAAGGTGGTAGAAGATCCAGAAACTTATGAGATTGTAGATAATGAACAAGATGTCCGAGAAGACGAGTATGAATCATTAACTCACTTAGAAAAAACCATTGAGATCGAAAAGAATAGGTGGGAGGAACACGAGAAATCAACATCCATTCTAGAAGAAGACACACAATTGACTAAAAGCGAACAAGCTAGTGAGGAGCTGACTAATGAAGTAGAATCGCTCAGATTCCAAATATCTCAGGCAGAAAAAGAGTTAGAATCAATCAGTAAAGATGAGCTTACACTAACTGAAACTAAACAGGGTGAAGAGATAAGGTTAGATGTAGTAGAGGAGACGAAACAACATGAAGAGAGAATTGACTCTATTGAGATTGACTTCAGGGATTATGAAGAAACTGAAAGAGAACGTGAAGAGGAATCTGTTCAATTAAAGGAAACCTCAGAATCTTTAACAACCGAAGCCATGAGATTTGAAGAAACAATTATTGACCAGAACCTTGAACTGGAGGATCAAGCTGAAAAAGAGGTATTAGACAAATTAACCGAACAGGAGGAAATTCTTAGAGAAGAAGAAATAGAGAAACTACCTGATCTTATTGAAATACAGGAAGATATAATTGTTGACCAAGAAGTAGAGGAATTTCTGTCTACTGAGCTAGAACACCAAGCCACTGAGGAGGAATTAGAGGAATTAAATGAATTGGAGGAACGAGTAGAAGCTGCACTAGAAGAAATAGCTGAAATTATTGAAACTAAGAATGAAAATCAATTTCTTGAACATGAGGATAAAGTGCAATCTCGAATATTTCCTCCACCCACAATTGCCTATTTATCAAATGAAATCGCTGACATTGAGAATAGTTTAGCTCAATTGCAAATCGAAATCCCCATTTATCAGTCTATGGAATCAATACAAGCCAATTATATTCCCCAACAGCAATCTTTTGGCTTATCATTCGATGAACAAGTCCAACATGATTTTTTGATCAACCAGCTCCATACAGAAATCCGTGTTCTTGAGAAGATGCTGGGAGATGAGTCACCTCATCTATTGGAACGATTTCATGCTCAGGTGGAAGAAGATGTAGGGGAACTACTAGATGTTGAAACTCATCAGACATTAGCTGAACTTATAGATTCCCTTGAACTTGTCTCTCAACGTCCCACCCTTCCTGAACCCCCACCTTACGACTTTCGAGTGGAACTAGAGGAGCAGGAAAATTCCAACCGAGGACAACTTTTGCGATCATTTGAAGATGCAAGACGAGAACTAGTGGCTGCTTCCTATAATTTCGCACGGGAAAACCAAAAACAGGTAAAAGGACCAAGGAAATCCGAACCACTAGAATTAAAGAGAGATGATTTAGTTAAAGTTGATGGAAAAGAAATCAATCTTGCTTTTAGCTATAATAACAGTATGCTAGAATTCACAGTTGTCTACAGAAAGCTGATTATATACCTTTTTCTGAAAGATATCTATCTAAAGAGTAAATCTAAAAATGTAGAAGCAGTTATCCCAAGAAAAACAGAGATTTCAAGAATAGTAAGAAGTTTTATAACAAAGAAAAAAATCCAGTACACTAATAATATTGGTTTCGGGAGGGAATCAATTCAAAAAACTTTGAAAGAACTTATTTCTGAAGGTCTCCTTGAAATTAAAGTCACAGGATTTTCCGAAACTAGAAGAAGAATCATTAAATCACTTCTTATGGAACATAATGGAACAAACATTGAGGATTCGTTTCATTATACATTAGGTAAAATTATTACTGGTTTTCATGAAGTCTTCGCAAGAAGAGACGCAAATAAAATTATGATAAATAGATTGATTGAAAATGGGGTTCTTCCATCAAGTGTGGATGGAAAAAAACTCCTTTCTTTTAAAAAACCTGTGCAAATCACAAATTGGGAATCTTATAGTGCAAAAATTGAGGCTTTTGCACTCTTTGAAAGGCTACATTCATTTGTAATTACCAAAGGTCAATTACCAAGCAATCCATATTTCAAAACTATGTTGAAAGAAAGCATAAAGAAAGGTAAAGACCGATTTTTCATTAAGACAGGTGAATTGAAAGACATTCTTTCTGAAGCAGGGAAGGATATTTCTGACAAGTATCATATGTTGTCAGAGACAGTTATAGGTGGAGGAAAAGGTCAGCATTATGGCTTACCAGCATTAAATAAAAAATTTAAGGGAATTATGAAGGATAATAAGTCATTTATCCATCCTGATCTGAATACAGCAGAATTTAAGCGATCTGTTTCAGAACACAGAAAAAATATTTTGTCAATTTCTCAGGACATCAAGGGAACTGCGCGAGGAAAAAAAATCAATGTGATAACTAAAGCATCTAGTGAGGGAAATTTTACTTGGCAATGGCTTGAACAACTTTTCGTTCCTGATATTCGTCTCACCCAATTTATCGAGTATGAACCGCATACTGATACTGGTAAGATTTATACTGCAATCATGGATGATAACATAATCAAATTAGAGGATAAACCAAGGGATTATCTCAATCGTTTGAATACGGTTAACAAAATCTTTCATGAATTTATGAAAAAAGGTAAGAAAGTAGGTGGAGGTGTGAACGATTGGATAAATGAAGAAGTATTTCAGAGAATAGAAAATTTCACGATAAAAAAATATAAAGGCAATACAATTGAGAGAAAAATATATGATGAGATCTCTGGGAATCTTCGTTCACTTATTGGGAGACTTAAACAAGACAATCTTACTAGAAATCAATTTTATCAGTTTTGGGTCGAAACACTTAATGAAAAAATGTCAAAGAAAGGTTAATCTCAGGTTTCTTTCCTCCTCACTTACAGCTAAGAAAAAAAAGTTTTATTTCTACACGAAAATTACCTTTATGAAGAAAATAAACGACAGAAACTGTCCGAGGGCTGTTGTCTAGCATGGTTTTGGCCATATTTCTGGCAAATACGGCAGCTAGATGATTCCTGATTTGGGATCAGGAGGTCGGGGGTTCAAATCCCCCCAGCCCTATTCTAATTAATTTGATAATCAGATGTGGGAATTTTCAATTATAATTCTGAGTTTAGATGATTCTTTTAAGCTCTTTATCTCAGATTCAGTAGAAGAAGCATTTTTTAATAAGATTTAACCTTTCTTGGTAGTTTGGTTTAGCTATGATTAATTCCGAATGCTTTTAAGGTAATAGGGAGGAATATCTTCTCAGAGAACTAATGGGTTTCTAGGACGCTAAGAGCTTAGAAACTACCGTGAAACCATTAAAACCGACACAAAAATGGCTGATCGTCCAAAAGGCCCCGATACCTTCGATCTATTCGTGGGAGATACAGGTTTTTGTGTTATTTCCTGCATTACTACAATCGACTAATCAGGATTTCCTGAAACGTGATGTAGTAATGGATAATGACAAACATGCACATTCAGAATCAGGGAACACACTGTCAAGTTCACTCATAGTGTGGGGTTGAATCGTTTCGGGTTACCCACATGGAGATGAGCGTAAGTCACCAACCAAGCCGAAGCATCCCTTTTCTCAGTCTACTCACCGTTACGGAGGTGAAAAAAGACATGTGTGACGATCCGAACCCGAATGATGATCGCTCGGATAGCCTGAATCCCAATAATGATTCTTACCGTGCATCCCAAAATAATCATTCCAATCAACTCAACCCCAATAATTGTAGATACCAAGGAAAATAACCAGTAGCTAGTGAATACTAGCTTTTTCCTCCATCTACTCCCCATTCCCTTTTTTTTGAGAAAAATTCACTAATAGAAATACACTTCGAGAGCTAGTATCTGCATGTTGGTTTTTAGTAATATGAGGATTTACTGGTTAATCAGCAAGAGAGAAAGTTATATTAGCTGCTCCTATTACTTTGTATCCTTCTTGGGGTAATTCTTCAAGTAAGAAATTCATTAAGATTCTTGTTAATTCTGTATCAGAGAAAACGTTAAGATCTTCAACTAAGAACTCTAATTTTATTCTTTTTCTCAAAATAATCGCCTATCTTCAATATTAAAAATTGTTGAATAAACATCTATTAAGAACTAGCTGAATAATTTTTGATTAATCAAATTACATTTCTTGCTTTATTCTTCAAATAGAATGGGGTTAGATGGAAAATGAAATTTGCCATAAACATAACAATAAATTGGAAAATGATCAAAAATAAAAGAATTGTCTCTGAATTACATAATGCGATTAATCGGTTGCTTAAAAACACAGCAAGTAGTACAGATGACTTTATGGATCAACTGACATCTGAATTACCATATTTGAATTCCGACGCATGTGAGGAACTGGGTGTGGTAGCAAGTCATGAATTTTCAAAATGTCTTGTAAGGAATAAGAAGAGAAGTGCATCAGAACAAAGAGAATATTCTCTGATATTTGTGTGTCATTCCTTGCATGAATTTCCAAATGAAGAAACACTTGTTCAGGAGTTTTGCACAAAGACAAAAGAAAAGTTTATCGAGATTTTTAAGAGAAATCTGAGGAATGAGTTTGATTCTGAGCGAGTAAGACAATATAATCTGGATCAATATGTAAAGCAAATTTCTTATGAATAATAGACTAGTCTAGCATGGTCTTATGATTCCTGATTTGGGTTTGGCCAATTGGCGTTAATGAGATTGGTCATCAGAACATCAGGAGGTCGGGGGTTCAAATCCCCCCAGCCCTATTCTTATCTTTCTTATCCCCCAAATTAATTTTTGTCCTCAATCTATAACCTTTGAAGAAAAGTAGAATTAATGAATCTCTGACGTTTTTCAGGGACATTAATATCCTCAGGATCAGGATAGTTTCGAAAAATAAAGCCACCTTGATATTTTTTAATGTCATAAATACTAATCATTGTGTCGATTTCATCTACTATGTCGTTTTGTGTTATGTGAGCCTGATTACTCCATTGAATATCTACTGTATTCCACATACACATTTTTCCTCCCAAGGAATCTATTAGTTTTTGATGCCCAAATAACCGTGGTTGATCAATTTGCACAACGTCTACTCCTAAATCAATCATTTCAGGAATTAGTTCCATTATGTCCCCACACGAATGCCAAATAAAGTGCATTCCATTTTCATGGACAGTGTCTATTATTCGCTTGTATCTTGGTTTAAAGAATTCTTTGAAGGTGTTTATTTTCATCTGTAACCGTGACTGCAATCCCCAGTCTTCCCACGTCATAAACGCGTCAAATAAGTCAGATCCTGAAGCACAATATTTTGTAATGAGGTCTATTGTCATGTCAGCAAGGATATCAAGGAGCTCTTCTAACTTGTCTGGTTGATCATATGGTGCTAATATCAAGTTTTCAAACCCCATCAAAGACCTCATTCTCTCATACATATCAATTACATTAGGAGCCACAACATATTTTTTTTTCCGTCTCGCCAGTTTTGCTACTTTAGGAAGTAATGGAAACATTCCTTTTGGATATGGATTGGGAAATTTATAATTTGACAAATTAACTAGATCAGCTAACGGGTGTTTAATGGCGGTTCCCCACCAATATCCAGTATCTTTCCATACCACTCCCCACTCGTCGGTATAGCAGCCATCTTTAACTTTAGGTTTATTCCGTAACCATTTAGCAAAAAAGAAGTCGAATAAATCTCCGCGTGTAGGATAAAAGAATAATGTATAGGGAATTCGAGGAGGACTTTCGAATTCTATCGCTTTATCTACAATTTCTTTACTCGTTATTCCTTTAGGGGTTGGAACTTGTTTCAGTTGTCCGTACAGCGACTTTAATGCTAATAATGGTCTCATTGCTGTCCAAAAAATTTAGTATATTATTGAGAATATATAAATGAGTGCTGTCCCTATATCAAAATTTTGTTGGATTTATTATGTTGGTCATTGAAAAACTGTAATTTAACGATTAGAAAAGAGTTTTAAGACTCTTGCAGCTCACTAATCAACTCCTCTGTTATCAATTTAGGAGAGGGATATCTAACACGATTTGCAAATAGTTCCTGGCGTTGAATTGTTTCGTCTTGCACCTCTTGAGTCTGTAATTGAACTCGTCCCTGAACAAGAATGGTTTTTCCTTCCGCTTGTTCTTGAACTACTGAAAAAATTTGATCATCAGTTAGGTCATTATCGATTAATTTCTGGATATCATTACTTCCCATTCCTGCAAGAATCTCTCCTGATAGTCCAAAGAAAATTGTTCTCATGGTGCTTGTCCCATCGTCAAGTATTCCTGAAAGCCGAAATCGTATCTGGGGCTCCACTCCTTGATGTTCTTGACAAATCCATCCTGCATCTGTTTCAATCACTTTTTTCCGACACTCAGGACAAGCTCGGTAATAAGGACTCTGCTGAAAAAGCCTAACTACTTTTCCAAGGACTTCTATCAAGATCCCGTCTTCATTCTCAGACACATCTGAAAGTTGAACTTTTTGATAGTCTGGTATTGAGTCTGGAGTAGTTTGTTCTTCTTTAAGGATTTCAATACTCCTTAAAGCAGCTGGAATACGTGAAGATGGTCGAACATGACTTTGAGGAGTAAGATGGATTTCTATGGAGTCAACATCTTTCTGACGAATCCCACCAAAGAAAACTTTGACGAATTTCATCTCTTTTTCTCGAATTGATTCTAACTTCTCTACATTATCATCCCATGCTACGACCCGAATCGACCCTGTGTTATCTTGAATTGACATTGACGATACACGTCCTGTGGTTCCATCTGAACGGTTAAACTCTCTCACGTCTTGAACGTCGTGAATGACTCCTTGAATAGATGCTAATCCTTTTTGTGGCTTAATTTCAGTAATATTCTGAATCGGAGGATCTTCAGGAATTTGAGAAGTTTCAAGAGGGATAAATTCAGTTTCAGTGATTGTATGTAGTTCTATCGTCTTATATCTTGATTGATTGACTCGTAAATTCTTTGCCTGAAACGCTTCATCCTCCAAACCATCGAAATCTGAAATTGCTTCATTCCAAAGGACTAATGTTGTTTCACTTGTTTCATCAAATATGATTGCTCTTGTCACTGAACCAGTTGACCCATCATTTCGAGTGAAACTCGTTGGTCCCCCTACAGGCCCCTTACGCGCAACAATTGTTACCAGTCCATCACTTGGTTCTAGTTGACCTATTTTTTTCTCAACCGCTTCTCGCTCGACCGCCCTGGGTTCTCTAGTCTCTTCAATGCTAGGTAGTGATTGATGCCCGATTTTAGTGATATGGGTTGCTCGTGTCGCATGTAGTTCAGGTTTCCCGTCTCGATCCAATTTTACATTTGCAGCCTGTATTAAAAGTTCATCTCCCCTGGTAAAATCAAAAGGTACTTCAGCACGATCATCCCAAAATACTATACGCCGTGATACCCGTTTTCCTTTGAGAAATAGGTTAGAAACACGTCCTGTTGTGCCATCAGAACGATTAAAGGTATTAATTTTCCCCACTCTAGAAACTAACGCTTTAACATCAATCTCGAACATTTCCTCGTCCAACTGGTCAATGTCGAGTATTTCATCTTCAGGGTCTGGGAAATTCTCAGTGTTTGTCTCAGTATCTAATTCTAACAAGCCACGATCTCCAATATGTAGCTCTAATTCTTGGGTCCTTCCTAATTTAGTATATCCTTGCTTAATCTTAATAATAGACCCTCTCTCAATTTGTTTTTCTGTTATACGGCGCGCCATTGCCCCCCAGAGAACAGTACGGATACTATCAGTTCCATCATGTAACAGAATTGGAGATAAAATACCTTTGGCGCCTTCTTTCACATATTCAATAGGGTGATACACTCGAAGCACTATTGCAGAAATGCCTACCCCTGATAGTCCAGGTTCCATTTTCTTAAGACTCTTTATTGTAAGTTTTGGTCTTTTCTTTAACTCTGGACGTCCGAGTGGAACATTAAGGTCTTTTGCGATGATATGAGCCGCTGCTATGTCATTCACGAAAAAACCCAATTCTTCCTTCTTTTCCTCGATTTTCCTCTTGATTTCCCCCCGAGAAAGGCCGGCTTTTTCAGAGATTTTTTGTATTATATCTTCAATATTACTCAATTATAGCTCCTCATTATTTTGTTTTGAAAGAAGTAATCTTTAGTAGATTGAACTCACTTGTCACAGACATTTAATTCATCATTCTTGACTAGAAGATTTTTTTCTTTTATTATCATCTAATGATTGAAATATTCCTCTTTTATATTCACAAAAAAAATTACCAATGCTCATATCTTGCCCCTAGCTTTTTTACCGTTAATTCTTTAACTCTATTTCGGAAAATACGACACCCGTCCTTACTTTTTAGCGATAGAAGGAAAAGTTCAAGTTCGGGAAGATCGTATGACTGTAATAAATTTAGATTTTGTTCTACTAACTCATTTTTAGCTTTGTCAATTTTGTTTAGAACGAGTAAGGTAGGAGAATTTGTTATTGAAGCAATAAATTGAACCATTTCGATATCCAAAGGTATAATCCCTTTTTTCTCTAAACTTGCCACCATAAGATGAAAAGTTGAAATATCAATAATATGGATGGTGAATAATAATTGGTTCGAGGAATCTTCCAAAAAGGTAATGATCTCATCTTTTATATCGTTTTCATTCTGTTTGGACCGTTTCGTTATTCGACCAAATCCAGGAAGATCCACAAGATACAGATTCTTAATTAATGGCACTAGTGTGATTTTAAGTGTTGTTCCAGCATATTTTCCAACAGGTTTTTTCGAATGGCTCAAATAATTTAATAAAGAAGTTTTTCCTGCATTTGGACGACCTGAAATTGGAATTAAGTATTTAGAATTCATTATCTTAGCTTGAAGAGAATGGTTAAAAAAACCATAGTAATTTGATTCAAACTATCTTCAGTTTTCTCTCCTTTGAACCACTAATCAATAGCGCTAGAACCAGCAGAATCCTCAATATCATCTTCATCTGCCAATAATTCGTCTAACCAGTCTCCAAAAACATCAACACGTTCTTCAATTGGTCGAATAGTCCTAGATGCATGAACTTTGCACTTACCGCATTTAATTACTGCTATTTTAATTTTTCTATCAACATCAATGTGAACTGACTTTCCTGTTCCGCATATAGGACAATCAAAAACAATTGGAAGGGTAGGAATAGGTTTTGTACGCACAATTCGTTTTCGTTTCCGGCCCAAAGGAATATTCTCCTATTTTCTTTTTGAACGACGATTTTTCTTTACCTGTTTGAGTCGTCGTGCACGCTTTGTTTCCTTAGAAGGACTACTAACCTCTTCAGAGATAGGTTCCATGGCTTCTTTCGCTGAAAATTGAGGTTTAGGCTTCCCAGCTATCTCTTCTCCAGATTTTACAATAGAAATTTTCCGACCAGAACCAACCATAAAGGATACGCTTCCACCAAGGAATAAGAAAATTGCAATGGTAGTCATTAAGATCAATAACAATAATATTTGCTCTGAAGGAGCTTGGGGAGGAAGTGTCTCTGGGTTTTGTTCTGATAACCAATTAAAGATATTAAGCCATAATAAGGAATTATTTTCACTTTCATACCAAGATAAATCTGAAAAAGGACCACTTAAATCGCTAAACATGACACTAGACCCTCCTAATAAGATTCGGGTGCCGATATCAGGTTCTCCAGATGATCCGAGTAAAACAATATCTGAAGAATAAGAATGAATCTCCCCGAGAATTGTTTCAGCATATGCTTTTTGTGGGGCTAAAATGACCTGTGTTCTTGGATCAATGATCGAACATGAGTAAGTTACAATAGATGTAATGTTTTTGTCAGTAGATAGAATTTCATGAGACGAACTATTCAATTCAAGTAACAAATATTTCGAATATCCTGTATCGTTTGAAAATTCATCAAGAACTACATCAGTTTGTTTGATACTGTCTGTACTGTCGGAATAAGTCCAGAATGAACCTATTGAGGAAATTGCTTCAGAACTCAGCCCCGTCAAAAGGTCATTAAATATATCTCCATGACCATTAAGACTCTCATTGTCTTCATTCAGGGGATTTGCAAGCAGAAACATTGATTTCCCTTGGTTGATGAAATTACTTAAGTAATAACGTTCCGTGGACGAATAGAATTCTTGGGGATTCGTTGAGACAAAAATATCGACCCCCTCAAAACTGGAACTATTAAACTCCTCTGAATTATAGATTATTTCCATATTATTTGTTCTTAAATCCGAAATAGCTTTGCTATACAACGAGTGGTTGAAAAATTGGCCGTGTCCTTCATCAAAAAAGACAATAATTGGATCCTCCACAATTGTATCATCAGCTCCAACTCCAATTACGGCAGTAAGGCTTAAAATCACACACAAAGTTACATAGAGGGGTATTTGTTTTGATCTTAACGACACAGCGCCTTCCTCAACATATGTAAATTTCTCATTGGTTAAGAAGCTCGTATTAAAGGTAGAATTTTCAAAAAAGAGAGAAAAAGAAAATATCTTTTGTGTCTTTTCTTCTCTAGAATTGCTGGTTACTCTCAATAACAACAACTAAAAATGGCTACTAAATCTTCTCTACTTGATCTAAAAGAAGAATTAAGACATAATTGTACTTATATTGTCGGAAATATAATAATCAAGGCAACTGGAGAAAATAACATGGTAACAGCGCAAATGGTTCCTAGTAAATTATTGATTGACGCCATTTCAGATGAATTAAGGTCTAATGACAAAGTTTTTCAACCACCCAAGTGGGCTGATTTCGTCAAGCTAGGGGTTTCTCGAGAAAACGCCCCAGAACAGAGAAAAGACTGGTGGTTCGTCCGGGTTGCCTCAATCCTAAGAAAAGTCTATCTACACGGACCGATAGGAGTTATGCATCTCCGAAAAATGTACGGAGGAAGACGGGACCGAGGAAGTAAGCCAGAAAAGACATTTAAAGGCTCTGGCGCAATAATTCGTCTAGCCATCCACCAATTGGAAAAAGGAGGTTATCTAACTCTAGTTGCTGGTGCTAGAGGTGGAAGAGTTGTTACACCTGAAGGTCGAAGCTTTGTAGATAGTATGGCTTATAAGGTTAAACAACAAGTTCCTGAATTATCTTCGTATTAGTTTCAGAACGAAAAAAATTTCATGATTTATTACAAGAATAATAATCTTAATAGTACAAATCATTTTAATTTAATCAAATCTATTGTCAAACAAATCCCTAGAATCTTCTTAATGGGACTATTTGAATTCTCTTAAAGAGGTTTAGCATCAATGGCGGAAGAAGATCCTGAATTGGAAGCACTTCGTAAGAAACGTATTTCACAAATGCAAAATGAACAACTCGCTCAAGAGCAAATGGAGGAACAACAACGCCGAATAGAGAGCCAACGGCAATCTATCCTAAAAGGAATCTTAACTAATGAAGCACGAGAAAGACTCTCCAATATTAAACTTGCGAAACCTGAATATGCTACAACCTTAGAAAACCAATTGATTCAACTTGTACAAACAGGACGTGTGTCTGGAAAAATCAATGATGATCAATTGAGGCAACTCTTGAAGCAACTAACGCAAACAAAGCGAGAAAGCAAAATCACGTTCAAACGTAGATAAGGTCTAGGTTAACAGTAATGACGGTAGTCGTTCAGTTCTCATGGTCAAGATTGGAGGGATTAGGTTTGATAGCTGCAGCATTAGGTTGGGGTTTTTTAGCTCAAATTCCCCCAACATTTTTCGCAGTGGTTCTTCTCTATTTCGATTTTGAAACATATTTTATTGCTATAGGAGGAACTATCCTAGGGGCAAGCGTTATCCTCGCAACAATTACCTGTTCACTTACTGAGGACTGGAATGACACAGCATTACCTTCTCTGAAAGGAGTGACTTCTTTCTCTATTATTTTCACTTTAATATTCTTAAGTGGATTTTTCCTTTTCTTCTTCGTTGAACCAATTTTTCCACCAGAGCTAAGCGACTTGGAGCCAGGCCAAAGGTATTTTTCTGCCATGGCATTAGCTTTAACCATAGTTGGGATAGCTACTGTGATAATTTACAAGGTAAAAGAATTTCTTCAAGAGTGAAACTTCTATTAGAAGTTAACTCAAATCGTAATAATCAAGAACATTCGTAGTTTTCATCAACATCACGACGTTTAGATCAAGTACGGTTTTAATATGCTTGATTGCACAAAAAAATTCTTAATAGATTCAAAATTATGTCCAAAAATCTGTTTGTATCCTGAAGTAGACTCAACTAACAATGTAGCTAGAAGATTCATTGAAAAAGAGAACGAAATCGGGTTTACGGTGGTTGCGGAAACACAAAAAGCAGGTAAAGGTCAGAGGGGAAGACCCTGGGAGTCTCCTCCTGGAGGTTTATGGAGTTCTTTAGCGATTCGCCCGAAAATGGATCCATCTTTATTAGGTATGGTTCCAATTCTATCAGCTGTAGGTACCGCTAATGCAATGGAAACTTTTGGGATCAAAGTAATGTTGAAGTGGCCAAATGATTTGCTGATCAAACGTAATTTGAAGAAAATTGGAGGGATACTTATAGAGAGTAAGGTGTCAAAACATTCGGTAGAATTTTTAATAATTGGAATAGGCCTTAATATCAATAATACAATGGAACAGTACTCTCCTACACTCCAAAAACGGATTACAACCGTTTATGAAGAGTTTAAAAAAGAAATTGATCTTGAAATATTGCTACAAAGAATCATTCTTCAAATTGAAGACTCTTTTGAATCTTTAAGGATGTACGGAGCCCAACGCCTACTTACTGAGTGGAAAAAAAGTGATAATATTTTGGGGATGAATGTTGTAGTTCAAAGTCCTGAGGGAAAATATCAAGGCAAAGCAGTTGATATTTCTCCATATGGTCAATTGGTACTAGAAACTCCAGATTTTGAAAGAATTGTTGTGTCTAATGGTACTGTAATCCTTCCAAAGGCTGAAAATTGAATATATCTTCATGTGGGAAATGGTAAGGAAACCCTCAGAATCATTTAAAGAACTTATAACCAGAAAAAGATTTCTAGAGCTGATAGAATGCAGGTTTCCTCGCTACTCACTCTAAATACTACCAAATCAGAATAAAAATATTTACCAGAGCTATAGATGTCTACATGTATCAGTGTGGTAATTTTAGATGTACTCAGAGTAAAATAATGAAATAAAACTTAGATGAAGGCAGAAATTGTTAAATATGAGATCAAGAAAGGAATTATATTTGTAACAAGGGTGTGTGAAGGTTTTTAAAGTAAAATTCTCCATATTCTTCGACCTACCCAATTCTCTCTCCTCTATGATTAGGATTTAATGCAAATACCGTCTGGGATAAGGATTAGATGCTATTGAGACTTCTCTATAATCTTAAGACAGGACAAAACACTGTATTACGAGGCTCGGTCGCGGAAGAATTCGCTCGTTACATACTTTCACAGCGTCTGCCTATTCTAATACTCCGTCCTTCAGCTGTTTTGAAATATTTGGAAAACGCAGTTATTAAAGGAAGATATGTAGATTTTCTTCGGAAAAACCAGCAAACAATGGATTTCCTAGGGATTTATCCTTTTTTTGCTGAAGGAAAACACTATACAACAGTTGAAGAAACTGTATGTCGGTTCTTCTACGAGAAAGAGGGATTAACTCGTTACATTATTCAAGATAATCAGATTAACCAGCTGAGGGGGTTTATAATTGAAGTAAAATCTCGTACATCTTCCAATACTTGGGCACCTTTTCAATTCACTTTCTCTCCAAACCAAGAAGAGATGTTAAACCAAAGTAGAGGATTCGATCTTGAAATAATCTTGTGTGGCGTAACATTTTCCTCAGATTGGCTACTTACTATTGTGTTTTGTAATGGGAAGCAAAAGATCCTGCCTGAAGAATTCTTTATTATTGATCAATATAGACAGGATGAGAATTTGTAACTACTTTAGGTCCTTTAGATGTTATTATTACATCATTTTCAAGACGAAATCCCCCAACATCTTTTTCATAGATTCCTGGTTCAATTGTAATGACCATTCCCTCTTCCAAAGGAGTGTCAGTCCAATTTTTTAATAATGTCTCATGAGTGGGCTTTTTTCTAAGGGATGGGGAGTCATGGACTGTCAATCCAATGCCATGTCCCAACCCATGAGGCATTTTGAAACCTGCTTCCTCGATTATATCTATTGCGACCTCTGCAACCTCATGAAGAAATTTTGCCTCATCAAGTTTTGCAATAGCTTCATTATGGGCGTGTTCTACTATTGTAACTATTTTTTTCATCTTACTATTCATCTTCCCGATAACAAAAGGTAAGGTTACATCTGAAGTAAGCCCAGCCGCATTCACCCCAAAATCAATCAAAGCTAAACCAGGCCGGTACATTGGTAATCGGTCAGCACGGGGATATTGATGAATTTGCCAAGACCGTGCACTACTTGCAACCAAAGTTTCAAATCCAATTCCAAACGCCCCTAGCTTCCGCATTCGATGTTCAACGAAAATGGCAAGATCTAATTCAGTCTCTATCTCAGTATGATCTGTCATTTGTTCCTCCATCTCTTCCACAAGCATATTGCTTATTTTTATGGAGTCGTTCAGTAATTTAATTTCACGAGGGGATTTTGTAGAACGAAGTTTATCAAGAACAGAATCTATTTCCTGTGGATTGTATACTATTTCAGCGTCATGTATTTGATCTAGAACAGTTTGAACATAACGATATGGAATCGCTTGGGGAATAGCAATTTTTGGATTAGAATCCACTATTTTTTTGAGGGTTTCAGCCGATGCAGGTACCAATCCCTCGTAATCTGCGATATTGATTACTTGATCTACCTCCGAATACGCATTAGCTAATTGATAATCCCAAGGGATTAAGATCGTTTGGCGATTTTGGACATCAATATATAAACTGGCATCCTCGGGATGCCCCGAAAGATATCTCAAGTTTACTTCTCTGTGTTCTTCTGAATCCTGAAGATAGAGGACGTCTATTCCCAAGTTTTCTAAGCTGTCATATAAAACGGATAATTTTTCTTTTGTAACAAAGCGAGACATAGTTGTTTCACCTTTTTTACTATTAATTGCTTTCTTTTGGTCTTCTTCTTAAACGATGCCTCTAGATTAAGATATACCTAGTTTTCGTTTACTAATTTCGACATGAACGAATACTATAAGAATTAAATTATATTGTTTTCAAAAGTTTAGTGATTTCAACCATTATTTGATCGCTAATTTTCTGGGATGTTTCTTTAGAGCTTGGTAGCGTATAATACTGACGTAGATCCATGGGTGGGCCAAATTTCACCTTTAACGTAATTTTACGAGGTCCACCACCCAAAGTAATAGGTCTCCCCACTGGCATGGCTTTGTCAGTATTCTTAACCGCACAGGGAATAACCATGGCGCGGGTAGAATGGGCAAGCCATCCAGCACCCAGTTTTCCAGGTTGTAGTTGTCCATCCTTAGATCGAGCTCCTTCAGGAAAATAAGACACCGACCCACCACTGTTAACCACTGCAATGTGGTACTTAATCACATCCGTTCTTTTTGACCCCTTGAAAACAGGAAAACAATTCATTCCCTGCAAAATAGGGCGAAAAAAAGGCAGTTTCCATAATTTAGCGTCCGCGGGGTAAAAAAAAGGTTTGTAAAAACGTGGAAATGCGGTTAATCCAACTAAAAATGGATCTAGGTGGGAGAGGTGGTTGGACATGATAATTATCCCTTTCCCGTTCCGACCACGGGCAGGAACATACTTTTTTCCCGCTACTTTTATACGATAACAAATATGAAAGAAAGAAAGTAGGATTGGTATAGCATACAGATGCAACATATATTTGATTCGAATTTTGGCCATGATTTCACAGCTTTCTAAAGGACAAATACAATAATCAGTACTTTTTGCGAATAGAAAAAAAACTATTTTTTTTGTTATTGAAAAAAGTTTCTAATTGTAAAAATTGATTATATCAATCGATATTGATTTTATACCTTTTTTTGTGTGGTTTGGTAGAAGGTATCTCCTTTATTGGTTCCGAACGGGAAATTTGTGAGTGGCTGAATTGTTTTTGAACGTTTCTTGCAGTCATTTGAGAGATCTTTGAGGTTATCAGCTGTAGTTCGGATGTATTAGGCTTGTACTTCTTCAAAATTTCTTGAAATTCTAAAAGAATTCTGTTAATTTTATCCTTTTCAATCGACATAACATCTACCCCACAACTTCCTCGGTATAAAAGAGATTTGATACGATTATTATTTTTTTTTGGGGAAT
>JAEOTU010000071.1 GCA_016839665.1 Candidatus Hodarchaeota archaeon | reverse complement strand
TCCCATAAGAAGAACCCATCCCATCCATATTCTTCTCCACTCTTAGCTAACTTGATATAATCTTGAGGATTACTTGTAATTCCATGATTAGCAATATATATGCCGAATTTTACTTTCTTACCCAAAATAATCACTAAAAATAATGCTAATTAAATCTTTAAAAACATATTATTCATGGTAAAAATTATTTTTTCTGAGGATGAATACCTTGTATCCCCATTCTACTCGTTTTGTCAAAAAGGTCTTCAAACAATTATTGCAGACAAAAAATGTTAACAAAAACTCGCTCATTTCCAGAAAAAAATAGTCAGATTTCTTGACTCATTGGTAGCTAAAAAAAGTTCCTATAATATTCTATTTTACATAGTTTTCAAAATATTTTAGAAAAAAACATCTAATTACTGTATTTATTTAAATGTTTGAGTAGATTTTTTATTTACTTACTTAGTTTTTTCTGAATGCAGAAAAATATGTAGAAGTAATGTCTCGAAAAAATTTCTTTTCTCCTCAATTTTAGGTATAACAAGGGGAGAAATAAGGATTTCGATTTTCCTTTGTTTTATAGATGCAGCGAGCTTCTCAACACATGTTTAAGAGCAGATTACATTTTTAAAATAATGGGTTTCTCTTTATTGTTTATTCTCGTAGAAGACCTTTAGACTTTCCCTTAGGAACGCAAAAATTTCTTATAGAGACCCACAAAAACGATACCTATCCCTACAGCAAGGAGACTTAGGAATGTAAATTGCCATATATTGAGGAAAGGGAAAAAGGTTTGACCTAAATTCGCTTCCAATTTCTTGAGCTCATATTCATACCAAACATATTCTATTCCGTCTGGTACTGTGAGATCAAAATCAGGTGCCCGATAGGAACAAGATTCAAGCCAACCAGTTCTAATGTCGAAAATATTATCAAAAGATGCTCCTACAGTCATAATAGGACTTCCAGCTGTTAAAACATATTTAGTTACATTTAGAAAATTGCCAGAGAGCTCATATTGGTCACTCTCAAGTGATAGCTGTTCATAATAAGTATGATTGGTTGTTGTTGGTATAACAAAGGAAGTAAACCTATTGAAATTGACAATATCTATTGAAGATTGGCTGACTAATTGGTTATCGATTCTTATCTCCGCATAGACTCCACTGGTTGTCACATTCGTAACAGTCAGTGAATATGAGGTACCTTGCTGTTCTTGATATTGACACTGATTACCAGAACTATCCCAAGTAGTTCGAATTAACACAGAACCTTGGGGGAGATTTTGTCCTGCAATTTCTTCATGATCGAGCTTAACGACTGTATAGGAAATCTTATCACCAATGTTCACTTTATACTCAAGGTTGGCCTTCACAGGCAAGAGATGAATTTGAATCAGCAACATGGTGACAAAAAAGGTGATTATCATTAATCCCCGAAAAGATATCTTCATAATCACACATTCACCTTGATGATATTCGTTAACAGTGCAAGAATATAAATCTATATTTTAGAACAGTCATTGTTTGTGACAATAAATATTGGATTCGTATGTATCTGATCTAGCTGAACACACAAGAGAGTACAATGTTCAGCTTTGATTTACTATTCCTATGTACAAATTGGAATCAATTCCAATTTATAAAGGAAAATTTAATCACTCAAGAGCAGATTTCTTACGTAATTCGTTTACAATATCATGAAATGTCGTAAAAGACCATTGTAATCTAATACCATTCAATAAATTTAACAGAATCCAATAACAAACTGTTGGTAACTGTTCTTCATAACACTTTTTGACTATCCTACATTCGAAAGGGTCGCCAAACATGGATTTGACGACGAAAACAAAAGTTTATTCTCGGAATCTCTACGAATAAATAAAATTTGAAGAAAAAATTATGTAGAATGAGAAGTTAGTGCCAATGCCAGAGGTCTTCGGGTTTAATCTTTGGTTCTTTTCCATATTTTAATTCTAAAGGGTGAAGTTCTTCCTCATCAACAGTTTTAGCTGATATTGCTTCTACATTGGGTTTTTGATCATTCTTGTGAATTTCTACTGGATTTTTTCTGTATTGTGCCACCTTTTCTCTTTCCTACTCGGTAAGTAACTCTTACGATCACTAGAGTACAATTGTAACTGATCATAATCACCCTAAAAAGTTGCGTTGTTACGCTGGTATTGCATAGCTCCAAAATCGGAAATGAATCCATAATTAATCTTTATTCGGTTTTTAACTTTTTAAGATTGAAGAAATACAATCGATAAGTTTATGAACTAACTTTTATATGAATTTATCAAACCTCTTTCATCCGTTTGATTTTTTGATTTTTCGATCGACTTTTTATGCAATTCCAAGAAGATATATCATTGAGGAACTATCGTGACTCCTCGAACAAAGGATACGAAAGACCCCCTAAAGCTTGTACGGTCAGGTATGTTCGCATTAAATAGAAAGAAATGGACAAAAGCGAGGAGGAAATTCGAAGCTGCTTTAAAAAATGATGAGGAGATGCAACAAAATGCTGGATTATGGGCTAATTATGGCATAGCATTGACTAATCTCAAGCTACTCTCTGAAGCACTGAAAGCATTCACTCGTGCAGTAAGTTTGAATAAGAAGAAC
>JAEOTU010000387.1 GCA_016839665.1 Candidatus Hodarchaeota archaeon | reverse complement strand
GTCAAACTTTCTCCAGGTGCTTCTTTAACCTTTCTTAATCGAATTGGGACGTTATCCATACGGTATGCAGTTCCTTCACATTCAATTCCGGCAATGGCAGCAGGTAATACAACATCTGCAAATGCGGAAGTAGGAGTTATATGAGGTTCAATTGCGATTAGTGGATGAGTAAACATGTTTTTTACCGATGCGGCGGGAAAATTACTTGCTGGATCAGAGGCGACTATTAACGAGGCATCGACTTGATCTTTTATAAGTACCTCCACTGCTGAAAATTCTCCGGGATTATAGCGTGGATACCCTCTTGAAAAATCAATTGAATAAGCATAACCAGTGTTCCATGAAAATACTTCATTTGCTCCTGCAACATTGTAATGCCCCCTCATGGGAGTTATTAAGAATTTAGTATGGTCGTTTAATTCCCTTGTTAAACAAATGGCAGAATCGATGTTTCGATGATGAGCTAAGGATTGAGTTAATCCCATACCGAAAAAGATAACACCAAAATTACATGATTTGACTGTAGTAACTAGTTCTTTGATTTTTTCCATTGGTACGCCTGACACTTCTTCACCATCTAATTCAACACCTCTCAGAAGAGCCCTTAATGCATTTAATAATTCATAATCCTCATTAGGATTGACTTGAACGAATGTATCTGCTATTTGGGCAGTATGAGTATTTCTCGGATCAACTACTACAATGATTCTATCATTTCTCCCATCTTTTCTAAAATATCCTCTTACGAATTCACTATATCTACCCAGATGCCTAGGATGAGCATGAACAGGATTACAACCCCAGAAGATTACTAAATCGGCTCTATTTTTATATTCTCCCAGTGTGGAAGCTGGTTGACCAACATCTTGTTTTGCTAATAGCGTTGGACCGTGACATACTGAAGCTGTATTATCTAATATTGAACCTAATACTTCTGCTAATTCAACACCAACACTTTGAGCATCACATTCGGTACTTGAAAATCCGTAAAGTAAAGGTCGTTCGGCTTTAACTAGAATTTCTGCTGCTCTATCAATCGCCTCATCCCATGTTGCTTCTTTTAATACACCATCTTGTTTTATCATCGGTTTTTCATATCGATGATCACTTGGATTAGATGCGAAATATTTTTTCGTTCCAATTTGGCATCCATTCCTAACTTCTATGACGATATTATCATTTGTATCTACATCTACTTCAAGATCATCACAAAGAGTTCCACAAAATGGACACACTACATCATATATTGTTTTAAACTTCTTCGCTGCCATAATTTATCCCTCTATTATAGTTTTCATTAATTCTAAGGCGTCTAAAACATTTCCATCCTTTACAACTTCCACTTTTGCTTTCATTCCCTTATAAGTGGGAGTTCCACAAGATTGTGAGTCTGGATTGACAAGTTGATTAGCCCATGGTCCCATAGGAATAAATATAATTCCAGGATGAGGACCTTCTTCTGTTATTGTTGAATATACAATAACTTCCCCAAAATCTGTAGTTACTTTAACGGGAGTGCCTACCATTGTATCTAATTTTTTAAAATCTTCAGGATCAAAAACACATAATGCGCAAGCTCGAACATTCTCTCTGCTAACCTTTCCTCCCTCTAAAGCTACACCCTGATTAATTGTTCTTCCTGTTAATAATATTAAATTGTTTAAGCTCATTTTAGGCTTCCTCCTTTTCACTCCAGTTTAGTGTTTTTAATCTTTTAACCATATCCGGCCAGAAAGGCTCATTGAAATCACCAGAAGAATTAACTTCGGTAATAGTTAGTTTAATAGCTCCAGTTGGACATCCATTGTCACATGCTCCGCACGCTACACATAGATCATCGAAATCTTCATGTGGCAGAACATTTGGTACCTGTTCCCAACCTTTATCTGATTTTAGGGGAACAATAATCGCACCAGTTGGGCAAACATCAACACAAGCTCTGCACCCTCCTGGACACTCCGCATCGACTATCTCTATCTTTGCTTTTGCATATTGTTTAACAACTCTCTCAACGCCCTTAAGATTCTTCACTTTCTTAGCAGTAAATTCAAGCTTCGGAAGAGCTTTCTTCTCAACGAGAGGTATTTTGTCAAGTTCAACTACTTCACTATTAATTTTAAGAGTTAGAGCACTCCACGGACACATATAGACACAGGTACCGCAAAAGACGCATTTATTTGGATCATAAACCTCGGGTATAAGGTCTTTAGTCGTGGGAAATCTTATAGCAGCAGCTACTGGTCCTCTCGAAATAGCATCCTTTGGGCAAACTCGAGAACAAGTACCACATCCAACACACTTGGTTCGATCCAAAATTAACTCAAGATTTTCTGTAAGAAATTGAATTTTTACAGCCTCTTGGTTTTCTTCAATCTTTCTTGAAATTTTAGGAAACATTTTTCTAAATAATTTTTATTTTTATTGTGTATCTTCAATTACTATTTGAATCGCGCTCTGCGGACAAGCTTTTATGCATATCCCACAGCCTGTACAATTCCCATTTTTTCTTTCTTCATCATATATTTCATAAGATAAACCATTCTTGACTAAAATGACTGCGTTTTTTTGATTCAAAAACCCATCAACTCTAAGTCTTTCAAAGTTAACAGGGCAGGCCACCACGCAATCGTTGCAGCCGCTGCAAAGATGTTTATTAATCTTAAGTCTGTAAACTTGCATTATTCTTGATATTGTATGTTTAATAGTAAGAAAAAATCTATTTCACAATTTTCTTGATTATTTAGGTAAAATTTCCTTGTTATAAAAAAATTTCTTTGTTAGTTAGAAAGTTATAATCAAATATAAAATACAACTTATTTGAAAAATTATTTTTAAAATTTTAATATTTAAGTTAGAATACTCGCGTCTAATTTACATTATACATTTAGTTTTTAGAGATTTATATTTCATTAAGAAAATTCTTTCTAAGCAGCAATTTCTTAGATC
>JAEOTU010000394.1 GCA_016839665.1 Candidatus Hodarchaeota archaeon | reverse complement strand
TTTGTCCATCTTACTCACTGACGGTCTTCTCTTCGATAAAACTGTAGACAGGGATCGGTTTACGGATAGAATACTCCATTTCACACATGGCACATTTAAGCCAGAACGACTTCTTTTTCTCTTGCCACTCGAACCGCCATGACCGACAGCGGAAACACGCGGGCTTAAACCCCATCTTTTTCTCTAATAACTTCGATCCTTCTAGATTCGCAACATGTCTGGGTTTAGGATACATTAGTGGTCACTTCTCACAATTTCTAGTATATAAGAGATCTCACCCAATCACTACTTGAAGACAATGCTTGAGTATGAAACAGTCGGAGTTGATGTCCCAAATAGGCGGAAAAACTTATCGTAAAGCTTCGCGTAAAAATGTCTCATTTACGTACCTAACGCCATTGCAATCTTCTTCGACTCAAGCAGGTCTTCTTTCTTCTAACTCTTCTTTGTCAAAGCATTCTTTTTTAAATTAATATGTGCAAATTAATATCTAATAGCTAAAATTACGATATGATTCAATTGGGGATGTTATGGTAACAGTCAAAGCAATATATCTTATCACTGATGATGGTTTCACCATTTATTTCAGTCAACCCTTTGGGGAAACAGAGCAACAATTCAATTTTGACTCATTTACAGCCAGTTCACTCGAAATGTATATGAGGAGGAATTCTTTACGTTCTGATTATGGACTTCAGGAGAATCGTGAGGGGGCTGATATGATCTTAGAGTCAGGAAAACGAGTAATAGCAATCGCAGTAATAATCTTCGATAAAGAACTTAGAGAACAGGAGGAAGATACAATTCGTAATGACTTATCGAAATTTGTCAAAAAGGTGGAGGAGAATTATGCTGAAGAGCTGGTTGACCCCATCTTTCAGAAAAGTGATTTTTCAGGAGTTGGAAGTCTAGTTAAAGAGTATTTCCACATCGATGGTTAAGTAGACCCCACTACCACCACCATTAACAGGAACATTTGTATGAGGATAAAAAAATGACAGAAGAAGATGTATTGATTCAAATACAAAAGGATCTTCAATCGATCAAACTTATTTATCTGGACAACGTAATCACAAGCTTAAATTCAATATCAGAAAACATTAATGATCAATTGAATAAGTCAATGGTGAGAATCAAAGATTTCTTTGAAACTAATACCAATTTTTTTATTCAATTAAGCGAAGAAAACAACAATATCTCATCAAAAATAGATTCTTTGATGGAAAATCAAGCTGATCAATTAGACACAGTTGCTCAAGTAAGAAATACACTCGAAAACATAGTAAAAATTGAATTAAATGTCTTAAAAAGTAGTTTCGACGTTCTTCAAAATGAATTCCGTTCTTCTTATAGAAAATTAGAAGAAAAAATCAATAATTTGACAACACAAATCAGACAAATAGAAAAAAGAACGCAAGAGGAGCGAGAAAAATACTTTGAGTTGGTTTCAAACCTAGCAAAAAAAATTGAAATGCAAGAAGATCAAACAATAACTGAAGTGAAAAAAATCGGTGCAATAGTTCTACAGAAAAAAAAAGACGAATAAAACCATTTTTGGCGATATTGGAGATGTTACAATGATTAAAATCAGAGAGCTTATTCTGAGCACTGATGATGGTTTTTGTATTAGTAGACATACTCTCGTAGAACGATTTGTTGATACCATTTTTTCCCCCACTGAGGTTGATGAAAATGTAGAAATGATTACAGAGTCGGGAAACCGTGTAATAGCAATTGCAGAGGTCGATAAGGGGTATACAAGACAAGAAGAGTCGAACTTACGAAATGACCTGCGGGAATTAATCATAAAAATTAAGGAAATTTACGTCGAAGAATTACGAAATCCTATTTTTCCATCAAGGGCATTTTCAGAAGTAGGTACTCTAATTAAAGAATATTTTCAAATCAATGGTTAAGTAGACCCTACCACCACCATCAACAAGAAAATCGCCACATGAAAGGTTAGGTGTTTCACTCCCACCATCACAAATAAATCCATAAGTTTTTCGTGCTGAGCTGCGTTTTCTCTCTTTTAATCATCTTTTCTCGATGTTTAATCAAGAATTTACTACCCATTCAATTTCTAACCAGGTCGAAAAAGTAATGCGATCTTTCGTTTCATACAAAGGAGAAACAATGGGAGCGGGAAAAAAGCATTCAAATCCAGCATTAGTAGCACTCTGATTGTGGGGAAGGTGCCACCTTTCAGAAATAGTAGGAGAATGAGTACCTGCAAGTAATTCAATGGTCACGTTTTGGATTGAATAATTGTTCATGGGATTTAAAGAAAGAGAAACGGTAAAAGCATAATCGGAAGCGAAGGAGCCGTTAACAGCCGAAATAAGTATTGTCCAAGAAATATCTATGGTTAAATTTTCCTGATTCACAATAAACTCCGTTATGTTATTGTGAGAAAAACAGACTCCAGCAAATATTCCAGCTTCAGTTCGCGTAAGGTGAAGGTGGTTAAAGGTGGGAAAAATGAATGTCTCGGTTTGATTATTAATATCCGCGTTGAGTGTTGAAGATGAAGTACCGATTTGCCCCCAATCCGAGAGATTTCCGTCAATATAAATGCTCTCCGAGAGCGATTCATGAATGTCTAAAAGAGATTGGAATTCATATTGAGTATAATGATTATGAGCAATAAATTGACATGCAGACTGTATGGATATATTATGTAGTCTTTCAATAGGAATTTCTCCTTTTTTGTATTGAATATCAAATGCAACGGTAGTCTCATTCACGAAAGGGATATTATTCGTTTCATAACTGAAATCAACACAGCCGTCTCCTTCGACAAATGAAAATAAAATGAAGTCGTTACCACCTACGAGTAGTTGGATTTTAGAAAATTTTTTTACTGTATCGTCGTGAACAGTCCATGAAATGTAAGCCTTCCGATAAATCAAATAATGAGGGGCATCCAATAATAATGGAGGGACGACTGAAGCTGGCATTCGAGAACTACTATTCCATTTAACTAAGAAAACAAGATAATCATTCTTGACAGCATAATTCGCTTCATCGATGTTCGTCCATGTCATATTCGATATAGAGGCGTTTGGAACTTCGATTGGTGTCCAGTCAAAATCATTAGGATCGATTGAAGTCCAGGCAATATCAAATGGAGGACTCCGTAAAGAGAGAATGAGAGCTGAACCCACCACCATTATAATGATTATAATAATGATTATGGACGATATTCGCTTTGACGAAATGGTCTGCTTTAAACTTCTCTGATGAGAATTTACTCTCATAATAGGAATATTAGTATGAGTAATAGGAATAGAAGCTCCACAATTAATACAAAATTTGTAATGTATCTGATTTTCATGTCCACATTCTACACATTTGTTTATTCTGAATTGATTGTTCATAGATCGAGATTCATCCTCAAAAGTTCCTTTTATAATTTTACTCCGTCTTTAATATAATATTCCTTTGAAACTTTAATAGAAACAGGTCTTATAACATTTGATAATGCGGAAAATTCAGGTAGATCCCACCACCACCATTAGCAAGAAAATCGCCACATGAAAGGTCAGGTGTTTCACTCCCACCATCACAAACAAGTCCATGAGTTTTTCGTGCTGAGCTGCGTCTAAACCTATTAGCAACTCTGAATATTCCTCGAATAGTTCCCTGATTACGACGCTGAATTTCTTCAATTCCACTTGACTGTTAACTTGGGTCATACTCGCCACCCTATGATTTACGACCACCCTTTTTATATTAGAAATTAGATCTTTAGTTAATGGAGTGGAATGCAAAATGGTAAAATATTTCGTAATACGCTATGACAGGAAAGAATGGGAACCAGAGTGATAAGGAATGACTGAATCTGAATCTAATAACATAAATGAGTTAAGATTGTCGGATTCGACAATTAAGAAGCTGAATTATTATGTCTATTTATTGGTTGACCCACGAGACACACGAGACAAAAAGATATTCTATGTAGGAAAAGGAAAAGGTGAGCGGATATACTCACACGTTTTAACTCATTTTAAGGGACAAAAAAATAAATCCCTAAAACTTCAAAGAATAGAGGAGATAATTGAAGCAGGGGAACAGGTTCAACATTTCGTATTACGACATGGGTTAACAGAGAAAGAAGCTTTTGAAGTAGAAAGTGCAGCAATTGACCTTATTGGGAAACAAAACCTAACCAATGAAGTAAAAGGGTATCACGCTGATGAGCGCGGAAAGATGACTTTGAAAACTATTAAACTCATGTATGAACCAGAAAAAGTGGAAATATTGGAACCAATTCTACTCATCAATATAAATAGGTTGTTTAATCCTGATATGACACCATATGAGTTATACGAAGCAACCAGAAAGCATTGGAAGGTTAATAAAGTAAAAGCTGAATCTGTAAAATTTATCTGTAGTGTATATCGAGGGATCATTCAAGAAGTGTACAAACCACAGAAATGGGTTAAATCGGGTGAATATAAAGATAGGTATATGTTTGAGGGAGAAGTTGCCACCGAAGACGTTCGGCAAAAATACCTGGATAAATCAGTCAAGCATTATTGGAAAAAGGGAAGTCAAAATCCTATAAAGTATGTGAATGTCTAAAATGGGTCATACTCACCTTAGACCACTTTGAATGACAACTTCTCTATGGGTTTTCGATTATGGACATTCGCAATCATATCCTCCAGGATTGGGAGAAAAGCAGGAGGAGAATACTCGCGTGCAGATTGGTAATATGTGAGGGCTTGTTCATATTCTTCCTGACAAAGATAGGTAGTGCCCACATTACACAACACCTCATAATTGTTGGGTTCTACCCGTAACGATTCGTGGAATGCGTCTAGGGCTTTCCCCCATTCTTCTCGGGATAAATAGACAATTCCCAAATTCTGCCATGCTCCTCCGTACATGGGATCATGTCCTATTGCAGTTAAATGTGCTTGTTCTGCCTCCTCAAAACGTCCCTGCCCTTCAAGACTCCTACCTAAATTCGTCCAAGCACCACTATAACTTGGTTCACATTCAACTGCTTTACGATAATACTTTTCAGCTTGTTTTATATCCTGTTGATAGTAATAGACCAAACCGAGGTTATTCCAAGCTTGTGCTAACATTGAATTCAGTTCGAGGGCTTTGTGGAAACACTCCTCGGCTTCATCAAAGAGGCCTTGATCTAGTAACTTTAGTCCTTGGTTGTTTAATGCCTCAGGAGTGGCTAAATCCAGTGGAGTATCTTGTAGAAATATTGTCCCACCACAGAGGGAAATACGCAGAGTCTTAGCTTGGAAGATAAAAGTAGCTTTTTGCAGTACCTCATCCATTTTACCAAGGTTATAAAATATCACGGGATCAGGAATGAACCAAGCTTTTTTCGCCAAGGTGTCTTGGAGGGAGGGGAGGTGCCTGTAGTTCTGCCACCTGATTTCTTCCCGTCTTTGCCCCTTTTCTAAGATAATGTCCACTTGGTCAGA
>JAEOTU010000386.1 GCA_016839665.1 Candidatus Hodarchaeota archaeon | reverse complement strand
TCAAAAGTTTCTGCCAAACTAGCCGTTCCATTTGCATAATAAGCAAAAAAACTGTACCTACTTACAGGTATTGAAGTTGCTGTAAAAGACATCTTATCCTCCTTATATTACCCTAATTCTCGGTCGTATTACCGGACCACATAGAGCATTATATGCTCCTGACGCTCCACTTACCTGATCATCAAATGAGCCATCAGGAAATAATTCGATTTCTTCTAAAAAAGCTTTATTCCACTTACCTTTTAGGAGCATTATGTTCTCTGCCTCAGCCATACTGGACATTGGTTCCGCCCGTGAATACTTCGATCCTGTGACTCTTTCAGTATTGAAAACAAAACCATGAAATACCTTGGTCCTGTAATGAGCAGCTACAGTTTTCCCGGATGATCCCGGTTCTTGTTCCATCCATTGCTCTACTTCTCTGCCATCCAACATAGCGGTTTGTCTACACATTTTTTCAGTTGGCCCTGGTTGTTTCCTAAAACGATTGATATCTTCTATAAGAAATCTGCCATCTTTCAGTCGTCCCATTTTACAGCCAACGGTAAAATCAGGTTCTTTATTATTTTTTGAAGGCTCCGTCGCGGCAAAATCCCAATACCGGACTCTTTTCATTTCTCCGGGAGATGCTGTAATAATAGGAAACCATTCACGTTCAAAAAGTCTGCCTTTTGCAGCAATATCCCAATTACCTTTCTTCAATTGCTCTCGTGTAATTAGATCTAATCTATCTAAAGCCCTTTCATATTCCTCTCCATCAAGATAAGGATTATCGCTCATCCATGCAGGAATAAAAACTATATCCTTTTCTCTCGTATCGGGATCAATATACCGTTCTTTTACCCATGATCCCCGTGCTACTTGTTCTTTTGCCGGAGGATTAGATGCTCCTCTGAATCTAATAGGAACAAATGAATATTTTTTAAGTCTTCTTAATCTTGAAAATAGATATAAAGCCTGATCTTTTCTTGTTTGGACTAACTCATCGATCCCTACAAACTGATAACTTGATGACTGAAAATGGAAATGATCGAGTGGTCCATCAAGATGCCCAAAACTCAGAGTAGAGCCTCCGGGAAAAGTCCACATTTTCTTTTCTCCATTCCATCTGGCATCAGTATTAGAAAGCCATTCATGAGATCGAGGAATTAATGAATCAGGCTTGCTTAAGTTCTGATAAGTATCACGAATCAATAAAGCATGATATCCAGGAATATCTATATACTGCAAAGCTGCTATTAATAAGGCTTCTGTTTTTCCTCCTCCACATGCGCCTCCGTAAAAAGCTTCTAAACAATCAAGCAATAAAAAAGCAGTTTGCTTGGGAGTAGGATTATGATTAATGTATTTATTCAGTCTTGGTTTCAGAAGTTTCAGCAGCTCCGGATTGGAGTGCACCAACTCCTCGGAGGACTTCCAAGACTCCTGCTGTGTGTTTAATTGCATTTGCTCGTTCAATTTCCTGTCTTTTATCTTCTATTTCTAAAACTGCTCTTTTAGTTTGTTCGACGGTTTGATCGACTCGATCCGTCCATCCAAATTTATTTTTCATGAAAGTAACCCACAAAGAGGTATTGAATTTTTCTTTTCCATGACTTATTAAATTATCTCTGCCTTTTTTCTCCCACCAGGCTTGGCAGGCTTCTTCTCCCAAATGACAGGCTTCAGCAAATTCAGGATATTCTCTTTCCCACTTGTCCATAGTAATCTGAGTGACTTCCAATTCAACAGCTACTTCAAGTCTGCTTTTTCCTTCTTTCATCATATCAACTACTTTAAAACACATTTCGGGATCATATTTTTTATTTCTGTATTGGAGTAAACCCGCTGCTCTTTTTTTGACCAGAGCTTTTTCTCTTAATCGAAAGATCTTTTCATCATCTTTACAGATTTTGTCATCTTCTATTCTTAGTGCTGTTTGCTTTCCCTTTGCCATAATAATTTCCTTGTTTAAATTTTAAACAATTCCCTGTATTATAATTTACCACCATAAATGGAAAAAGTAAAGCCAAATGCATAAAATATGAGCACTAATTATTTTAGAAAAACCTTGACAAATTTCAAAATCAAGCTATAATTGATATTAATATCAATTGAAAAGGTTAAGCAAATGCAAAAATCTAACTTCATTGCTATTAACAATTAATGAAAAAGGTTAAGCAAATTAATAATTGGTTATTTGAATGGAAATAATATGATAATTCTTGGATATATATTAAAAATCATAGGAATAATACTAATAATAAGCGCAATACTTGATCTTATTAAATATATTTTAGAATGAAAACCATAATAGCAGGGCCAAGATATATTGATGATTACAAGATCCTCCACCTGGCTCTACAGGACATAAATTGGACCATAACAGAAGTCGTAAGTGGATGTGCTAATGGAGTTGATCAACTTGGAGAAAAATATGCCAACACTTACGATATTCCAATCAAAAGATTTCCTGCCGATTGGGATAGATATGACAAAAGAGCAGGTTATTTAAGAAATAAAGAAATGGCAGAATATGCCGATGCTCTTTTAGCTATTTGGGATCAAAAGAGTAAAGGAACAGGCATGATGATTAAACTAGCAGAAGAAAAAGACCTGATGGTAGTTGTATTTGATATAAGCAATGGGGCAGTCGGCTAACGGAAGGCCAAACGACTTTCGATCATATAATCAGAGTTCGACTCTCCGCTGCCCTATAAAGGACAAAAATGTTTAAATTTATAAAAAATATTCTGGGAATATCTAAATTAGAGAAATCTCGTCAAATTCTAATAGATGATATCGATTCTTTAAATAAAGTAATAATCTGTCTCAAAGAAAGAATTGAAAATTTAGAAAAGCAATCAACTCTGGGAGTAGATGTCCATATGAAGACAGAATCAGAAATCTTTGTCCTAAGCACATTAAGAGGAGGATTTGTAAGAAGAATTCCTGCTCATTTCAAGCATTATAGAGAACTAATTGCTTTTGTCCGTCATATGGAAGAAAGATTTAATACGAAAACCATATGGGATGTTCCACATGATTACCCAAGACCTGAACTTTTCCATGACTAAACAAGGATATATAAAGTTAATAAGAAATGCAAATAAAGACGATAAACAACTCAATTTATTAGCAGATAATTTGTATTTAAATGATGAGGCAAAGCAATTATTAAGAGATAATAACTATGGTTGTACAGGAATGAATATTATAGAAACCATACAAGAGATTTTAGAATATATACAGTCATTAGAACTGCAAATAGAAGCTTTGGAACAATTTTTTAACGAATAAACTCCCCGGAGGAGGATTCTTCAGTGTTCATACAACAGAAGAAGTGATCCGGACCATTCCAGACAGCCGGATCGCAACCTCCTCCGGCCCCCCTTGTAAAGGAGAAAACAATGGGATTAGATCTATATTTATTACCATTTGATTGCGATCATAATAGTATTCATTTCTCACACACGATTTTGAATTGTGATAAAATTTATGATCTTTTTGATGAAATCCAAGAAATAGAAAAAAAACAGGGATTTGATATTCCATCTGACTTCACTAGTTATCTTTGCAGAGATGATAAATATGAAGAAAGTCATTATGGGAAAACACTAGACACACCATACGGAGATCCTCTGAAATATATTATCGTTAGAGATTTGATCAAAATCAAAAATCATCCAAGAAATTTTGAAAGCACAAAAAATAAAGCAATCTGGGCATATTTAGAACAATTGCCAATAGAAACCAAAGTTGCTCTATACTGGCGTTAAAAAAATTTAAAAAAAATTAATTTTTTTTCTTGACAACAGAAAAAGTCATGGTATACTTAGCTAAAAAAACCTATTTTTGGACTCACTTAATCCTTTATAAAACAATAACTTATCATTTCAAAGGATAAAAAATATGGATGAATATAAGCATCTGACAATAGATGATTTAATCAATATACTGGAAACTATTAGACAAAACTCAAAAACACCCCAGTTCATATATACTGCTTGGGAAGGACAGCTTTTTAAGTTAAAAAGAATGGATACAATTCAGAACAAGAACAATGTGGTAATAATAAATGCCGATCCTTCGGAAAATATCCAGGAATTAGAAAATGTAGATTTAGACTATTATGATATAGTGGAGTAAAAAATATGAGAAGAATAACATTAGAAGAATTCACAAAAGAAGCAACTAGACTATATGGCAAAGATAGAAAGAAATGGAAATTCATATGTCCTATTTGTGGAACCGAGCAGTCAGCAGAGGATCTTGTCAATGCAGGTGTCAGTAAAGATGAAGTCAATAAATACATTGGCTTTTCATGTATAGGCAGATGGCTCAATTCAGGACCATATGACAAAAACAACCCAAAAGTAGGATGTGATTGGACTCTGGGAGGACTTTTTTCAGTCCATAAACTAGAAATCATTGATTACAAAGGTGACAGCCATCCACGTTTCGAGCTGGCACCGAAAGAGGATCAGGATGTCTGATACCTTAAATCCAAAAGAGCCTCATCCTGCAAT
>JAEOTU010000070.1 GCA_016839665.1 Candidatus Hodarchaeota archaeon | reverse complement strand
TCTGTTATTTTTTCATTTTGTTTACGGATACGGTCTGGTTGTATGAATTTCGGCATAGTGGCTAAAATTTTCGAAGAAAAAGAACGTTTTTGAGTGACTTGGCTCGAATAACCACTGGAAATATCATCTGACATCTCGTCCATTGATTCTAAAACAGACTCAAGATCGTGAATAAATCCTACAATGAGCTCTTTTTCAGTTGGTTCTTCGGTTTTTTTCAGAAATTTTCCTAATCGTTTTGTAATAAGGGACAATTTTCGATCTCCAACATTTTCTTTTAGCAGGAATACCGGTGAAATTTGATTATTAGAGGAATTGGGATTGGGATAAATATGCATTCCATAATATATTCATTTAACTTCTAGGTTAATTCAATTTAAACTATTCTTTCTAGGAGGAACATATGAGTAGCTCTATAGTAGATCTCATCTTAATGTGTCAATTAATAAAATGATTTCTTTTAAATTATTCTAATCATTATTTCTCCGTTCATAGACTTTCAAAAATTTAGTGGGAATATCAAAAAGTCACCTATAAGGAATCAGATAACATTGTTCACCACTATCGAAATCCTTCCGTAATAATTTTACATTTTCTGGATAAAAATTTTGTCTTCCAAGGAAAAATTTACTAATATCAAAATTACCAAGATTTTTTGGAACGAATAACTTTGAATCCTTCAAATGGAACATTGATTCTAACGAATGCAAGTGAAATTGTAACTCTTAAATCCAAAGTTTCAATGCCAAAATTCAGGATGAGTGACCAGGAATTATCACTAATAAACAATGGATCTCTCATTATTCAAAATGGGAAAATATCTGATATACTTGATCATCCTTTTTCTGAGTCCCATTTTCCCACATCTGAACCTGTTACAATGTTGGATATAACCAATAAAACCGTAATCCCGGGTTTAGTTGATTCACATACACATCTTTCCTTTGCAGGAGATCGTGAAGATGAATTAGAGAAAAAATTACAGGGAGTTACCTATCTCGAAATCCTAAAACAGGGAGGGGGGATTATAAGAACGGTAAAAGCGACACGAGAAGCTACTATCAATGAATTAATTAAAAGGGGGAAAGAAAATGCTGATATTATGCTCAAACACGGAACAACAACTATTGAGGCTAAGAGTGGCTATGGATTGGACAAAGAAACCGAAATCAAGCAATTAAAGGCTTTTAACAAATTGGATGAAGTCTGCTCTTGTTCTATTGTACCAACTTACCTTGGAGCCCATGCTGTACCTCCAGAGTATTCTAATCAAAGAGAAAAATATATTGACTTAATCCTCCAAGAAGCAATTCCGAAAATCTCGAAAGGCCGATTCGCCAAGTTTATTGATGTTTTCTGTGAAAAAGGAGTCTTCTCGATTGATGAAAGCAGAGAAATCCTTCTCACAGGAAAAAAAGCTGGTTTAATCCCTAAAATTCATGCTGATGAAATAGTGCGAACAGGTGGGGCTCAACTAGCAGCAGAAGTAGAAGCTATATCAGCAGATCATTTGTTGAGGACAGATGATGATGGTTTCAACGCTCTTGCAGACGTAGGAGTTATTCCAGTACTCTTACCAGGTACTACATTCTCTCTTATGAAAAATGAGTATCCTCAAGCACGTAGAATGATTGATGAATTTGATCTCCCTGTAGCTTTGGCTACAGATCTCAATCCAAACTGCTTTTGTTTTTCGATGCTCCAAATAATGACATTAGCCTGTTTCAATATGAAAATGACACCTGAAGAAGCTTTATTAGCAGCAACTATAAATTCTGCTGCAGCTATCGGCTTACATGAGAATATTGGAAGTATAGAGGTAGGAAAACAGGCTGATCTGGTTATAATCAACGCACCAAATTACAAACATATTCCATATAAGTTTGGAACAGCAAGTTTAGTGGATATGGTTATTAAAAATGGTAAGGTTGTCGCATCGAATACTCCTGCGCTTATCAAAACGACAATGTAGTTACAGTTGTTTGTTTAGGATTAACTCAACACAAAGATTAATAT
>JAEOTU010000010.1 GCA_016839665.1 Candidatus Hodarchaeota archaeon | reverse complement strand
TTTCAGTTCTAGTTCTAAAAATGACTCTCCATATCTTAATTCATTCATTTTTATACCTAAGAATGAAAAGAACGGACTAGAATTAATGAATGGTAAGATCCATTCGCACCATTGTGGATTTAATTGTTTCAATTTGATCTCCTCTTTGATTTTGTAAAGGTCGCATAAGATTTCGTCTTCATTCTATTCTCACATACTATCCAGACTGATGAAAACTATCCTAGATATTTATTAATGTATGTGTGTTGCATTAACTGTTTAAAATGTGGCGAACACGACCTGATTCCATTTCAGTTTGGAAAAACCCCGAAGTTGTTTCACGACTTAATCGCTATTATAAACTAATTCATGAAGAAAAAGTCGCACGCTTTCTCCTAGTAAAAGCTTTACCAATAGATGTCGATTTAAACGCTGATTTGCCAACACTCTGGGAGGAGCATGAACGGTTGGCAAAAGAATTTCCGAATTATATCGAGGAATATGATAAAGGAAATGAGGCAAAAATTGTTCCCAAACCAGTCGAATCGTCTTTTCTCGAGTTAAAAGTTACTATTGCCGATGAAATGTTAAAGAAATGTTGTTTTTGTGAACGTAAATGTGAAAAAAATCGGGAAGAAGGAGAACTTGGGGTTTGTAAGGTTGGAAAGGAAGCAGTTGTTAATTCTGCCTTTTTACATATGGGTGAGGAGACTGTTCTTGTACCTTCGGGAACAATTTTCTTTTCAGGATGTACTTTTAAATGTGTTTTCTGCCAGAACCATTCTATTAGTCAACAATGGCGAAATCATGATGGAAAAATTCTTGATGGTGTTGAAAGATCCCCTCAACGAATTACTGGTATTGCTGGGGCATTAGCAAGGGAAGGGGCACGCAATATCAATTGGGTTGGGGGAGATCCTACCTCTAACCTTCATGCGATTCTTCATGTTCTTCAGAATTTTGATGTGAATATCTGTCAACTTTGGAATTCCAACATGTATCTAAGTGTAGAAGGAATGAAACTTCTAATAGAAGTGATGGATTTCTGGTTACCCGACCTGAAATACGCTAATGATGATTTTGCTAAGAGGATGTCCAAAATTCCGAATTATTGGTCCGTGGCTACTCGTAATATCAAAATGGCTCACGATCATGGTTCTGGCGAAATGATTATTCGTCATTTAGTGATGCCAAGTCGGATCAAAGCAGATACCTATCCAATCCTAGAATGGTGCGCTAAAAGCATTCCTAAAGCATTAGTGAATGTAATGGGGCAGTATCGACCGATGCACCAGGTTCTACGGCACCGTGAAAAGTATGCAGATATCAACCGAGGTATATCACGTGAAGAATTAACTTTGGCTCGTGATAAAGCGGAAGAACTTGGTATTCTTTGGCGACCTGTTTCTTAAGTTTGAATTATTGGAGAAAGGAAATCTAAAAATTTATGGTAAAAGCATCGTCATTTCGTCATAAGTCTCAGGTCTTCGATCCCGAAAAAACTGCCATGCATTTCTAACCTCACTGATCATATCAAGATCAAACTCTGCAACAATTAGCTCATCTTTATCATCACTTGCTTCAGCTATCACTTGGCCTCTCGGATCTACGAAATAACTTGTTCCGTAGAATTTACCCAAGTTCCACGGTTTTTCTTCTCCAACCCGGTTTATACATCCCATAAAGTATCCATTTGCAACAGCATGAGCAGGTTGTTCTAGTTTCCATAGATACTGTGATACACCTGCAACAGTTGCCGAGGGATTATAGACAATTTCTGCACCGTTGAGGGCTAATAAACGTGCTCCTTCGGGAAAATGGCGATCGTAACAAATATAAACTGCAATTCGGGCGTATTTAGTTTCAAAGGCGGGATAGCCGAGGTTCCCAGGTTTAAAGAAAAATTTCTCCCAGAAGCCTGCGACATGAGGGATATGATTTTTCCGATACTTGCCAATATATTTGCCATCAGCGTCAATCACAGCTGCGGTATTATAGAAAACCCCTGTCATAACTTCTTCATAAATAGGAGCTATAATTACCATCTGATATTTCTTGGCGTATTCCTGTAATCTTTGAGTAGTTGGGCCTTCAGGTATCTTTTCAGCAGTTTTATACCACTTGGCATCTTGGGATGGGCAGAAATAAGGAGTATTGAAAATTTCTTGCAGACATAGGATTTGAACCCCATTCTTACCTGCTTCCTCAATGAAAGGGATGTGTTTTTGAAACATGGCTTCCTTAATTTCCTCAACTGAACCTTCCCCCTCTTGTATGGGAAGCGAGCATTGGATTAATCCACTTTTTATCATTTGTACCATTTTTATCTCCTTTGTTTTCGATTTAATCAACAATATTTTTCCATAATTTATCCTTGATAGAATTTATCTGCTTCATCTAATGCTTTGTCAATGATGTTAATTCCTTCTTGGATCTGTTCCTTAGTGATAATTAAAGGTGGGGTACAGAAAATCCAATTCCATCTGACTAAAGTACTTAAACCGTTTTTTTGTAAAATTTTTCCTACTTTTTGCATGGGTTCTGTTAAAGCACTGTTGAATGGACTCATGGGTTCACGTGTTTCCCTATTTTTAACTAATTCAATTATATAATGCAACCCAATACCACGAATTTCACCAATGGAAAGATGTTTTTCTTTAAGTTTCATCAATTCTGCATTAAGGACCTCACCCATTTCACGTGATCGTTCAATTAAATTCTCCTGACGATATACTTCAATATTGGCGACTGCTGCTGCACATCCAAGGGTCTGGGAGCTATTGGTTAAACCACACCAGAGTACATTATCATCAAAATATGCAGCAATTTTGTCTGATACTACTGTAGCTCCTAGCGGGACATAAGCACTTGTTATGCCCTTAGCAAGACATAAAATATCTGGTTTAACCTGTGGTTGATGGTTAATACCAAACCACTCTCCTGTGCGACCAAACCCACTCATTACTTCATCTATTATGAGTAATATGTGATTCTTACCACAAATCTCTTGGATACGATCCCAAAAGACTTTTCCACCCTGAAGGATACCACTGGATCCGCTGTATCCTTCAAGTAAAATTGCTGCGACATTTTTAGGCCCCTCGTAATGGATAGTTTCTTCAATAAGATCTGCAAGGATTTGTTCGCCTTCTTCCACGGTTCGACCCCTGTAAATTGGATTTCGATAAGGATATGGGCCATGAACGTAACGGATCCAAGGGACCCCTGGTTCATTGGCTAACCGACGAGGGTCACCTCCCGCAGTCATAGCTCCAAAAGTTGCACCATGATATGAACGATAACGAGTTATTATTTTCTGGCGACCTGTGAATAAACGAGCCATTTTCATTGCATTTTCAACTGCTTCTGCACCACCGTTTGAGAAAAACACTTTACAATCTTTGATTGGAATAATCTCCCTAAGCAATTCACCCAAGCATGCTCGCGCTTCAGTGGCAATGCTGGGAGAGCAGTAACAGAATTTAGCCAACTGTTCCTGTATTGCTTTAATCACGTGTTTGTTTCCGTGTCCTATGTTTACATTAATCAATTGCGAGGACCAGTCAAGATACCTTTTCCCTTCAACGTCCCAAAAATAAACACCTTCTGCTTTATCTATTGATATCGGATTCCAACCTGCTTGTGTTTTCCAGCTTGCTAATGTAAATGTCTTATTCTTTTCTACTATTTCAGCATGGGTCATTGTCATATTTTATACACCAGACTCTAAAATACTATTAATTTTATTCTGATAACATATTAAGATTATTGTGCTCTTTTTGACATCGTTTTAATACGCGTCTCGACTCTAGAATATTGATTTTTGGTATGACATCTGAATAAAAGCGAATCATTTGATTTTCAATTCTGTCAATATCTTGAGGAGAATTATTTGCTAGATCTAACTTATAAATAGCTGCATCTAATCCTTCAATGGGTTCTAGCGTAATTTCAGTTACATTTTCTCTACGAGATCGTTCTAATCTTTTTTTTCGTTTAAAACATGCTTTTGCTCTTTTAGAAAATTCTTCAGAATGAATTTCATCTTGTTTAGAAGCTTCCTCATAAAATTCTGCCAGTTGGCTTTCTAGCCTAGCAGCAAAAGTCATAATGGATCCAAATTGGGTTAAAGACACATCTTCCACTCATTTCTTGTTTTAAACCTTACCCGTAGCATGTTTTTTAGTGAATTTCTAAATCCACCGTTCTATTATGACTTTGAAATCTGTAAAGAAACGGATGGAATCAGGGCCTTGACCATGGAGATCTCCAAAGAACGATTCTTTTTTACCTCCAAATGGAAAAGAAGCAGTAGGTGCAGCCACACCAATATTTACACCAATATTTCCTGCATTTATTTGATATTTAAACTCACGAGCAAAGCCTCCATTCTGGGTGAAAATACTTGCAGCATTCCCATAACGAGTGCTATTGATTGTTCTCACAGCAGTATCAAAATCAGGAACATGCATTATACTCATAACAGGTCCAAAAATCTCTTCTTGTGCAATTGTCATATCAGGAGTTACTTTATCAAATATTGAAGGCCCAAGAAAACTGCCATTTTCATATCCGTCAACCACTAAATTACGACCGTCTAATACTAATTCCGCTCCTTCCTCAATACCTTTTTCCATCATCGCGAGAATTCTTTCTTTTGATTGTCTAGTTGCAATTGCACCCATCTGGCTAGCCTCATCAAGACCATAACCTGTCTTGAGTTTTTTGGCAGCTGCAATTAATTCTTCTTTTAATGATTCATAGATATCTCCCACAGCAAGCACAACTGATCCTGCTAAACAACGTTGTCCTGCGCAACCATAAATTGAGCCCATTATATTTGGTACGGCAGTTTTTAATATCGCATCAGGCATAACAGCTAGATAGTTCTTTGCACCAGCTTGAATTTGGACTCTCTTCCCAAATTTTGTGGATTTCTCATAAATGATTTTACCAACTGCAGAAGATCCCACAAATGATACTCCTTTCACATCAGAGTGTTCCATTAATGTGTTAGCTGCACCAACACCACCTTGCACAAGATTTACAACCCCTTCAGGTAATTCAACATCTTCCCAGAGTTTGAAAACATAATCCATGCTCAGGGGAGTTGTAGGCGATGGTTTAACAACCATAGTGTTACCACAAGCGATTGCAACGGGTAAAAACCACATAGGTACCAAAAATGGAAAATTAAAAGGCGCTAGCAATGCGAAAACGCCCAATGGTTGGCTTTCTGCTGTTTCATCAATCCCAGAAGAAATATCTTCTACTTTAAAACCTGTCATCAGCGAAGGGACACTAAAAGCGAATTCTATACTCTCCATCCCTCTCCGAACTTCGCCCCTTGCTTCATCTAGTGTTTTTCCAGCCTCCTTAACAACAAGTTTTGAAACTTCTTCAAATTTATCCTCTAGTATATTCTTAAAAGTCATTAAATATCGGGTACGGCTCAGAACCGGTGTTTGCCTCCAATCCACGTAAGCATCTGAAGCAGCTTTAACCGCACGCTTTGTGTCCTCTGGAGTTGAGTCGGGGCATTCCGCTAAGATCTCCTGAGTTCCAGGATTTATTACTGGAGTATATTTATCTGTTGTAGCTTCAACCCATTCTCCATCAATCAAGTTTTTCAGTTTAACAGTCATTTCTCGATTACTCCTACTTTTTCGAATTTTAGCTCTTCATAACTTGTATTTTTCGCTACAATGAAAGAAATTGGTTGTATGATGAATATTAGATACTTTCATGTTATTTCAAGAAGTTGCCCGAGGAACCTCTTTTCACAAATTTCCCATATCCTTTTTCACCCACACACTTTCCTTCTTTTCCAATAACTTTCCCTCTTACTATGGTGAGTTGTGGATAACCTTTCAGCTGTTTATCTTGAAAGGGGTTCCAATCACAATTTGTTTCCATTTTGTGATAGTCCACAGTGACTTCTTTATCAGGATCAAACACAACCATATCAGCGTCTGCTCCAATATTAAGGGATCCTTTCATGGGGTACATTCCAAAAACCTTAGCGGGATTGGTGCTCGCTAGCTCAACCATTTTATTGACACTGATCTTTCCAGTCTGTACCCCGTCATTATAGAGTAATGGAACCATCAACTCCGTACCTGGTAGGCCAAAAGGTATTTTAGTGAAGTCACCTTTCCACATAGCCTTTTGTTCAGTATTGAAGGTGCAAGTATCAGTTCCAATGGTTTGAACGGACCCATCCTGTAATCCTTCCCAGAGTCGTTTTCCGTCCTTCTCACTTTTTATTTGTGGGCAAGTGGCAAATAAGTGTCCATTACCCCCCTTAAATACTTCTTCGTTCAGGATTAAGTACTGTGGGCACGTTTCTGCAATGACATTCACACCGCGAGCTCTGGCAGCCTTGACTAGATCAGCACCCTCACCCGTGGACATGTGCACTATATATAAGTGGCCACCAGTATATTCAGCCCATGTAATGGCTCTTTGAATTGCTTCGGCTTCAATAATGTTCGGGCGGGTTACAACATGGAGCCATGCACCATATTTCTCCATTTCTTCTTCCGTGTGATGTTTTGCTATCAAAGCATCCAATAAATCTACAGATTCTGCATGAACTTGTATCATTCCACCTAGCTTTTTTGTTTCTTCCAGCGCTTCGATAAGCACAGGGTCAGTGGTAAGCCAGCCTTCACTTTTGTATATCATGAACATCTTGAAGGAGCTAATTCCTTCCTTTATTATCTCTGGGAGTTCTGTTTTTGTACTCTCATTCCAGTCAGTGATGCCTCCATGGAGCGAATAATCTACATGGACTTCCCCATCAGCTTCTACTTTTCTATTCCTTATGGTTTCTTTGAGGGAAATTCCCTTAGCCTGAATAGCAAAGTCAACTATTGTTGTAACTCCACCTGCAGCAGCTGCTCTTGTACCAGTTTCGAATGTATCCGCTGAAATTGTGCCACTAAAGGGTAAAGAAAGATGTACATGGGCATCTATGAAACCAGGCATAACTTGTTTCCCAGTAGCTTCAATAACCTCTGTGCCATTATCAGGTGTTAGATTACCTATAACCTCAATCTTTCCATCTTCAACGCCTATATCAGCAACGTAAGTTTCACTAGCAGTGACTATTGTGCCGCCTTTTATAATTAAATCCATTTTCAAAACTCCTTGCCTTGTTAATCCAATAATTTTTAGCAGTCCTTTTTTTTTAAGTTGATTTATTATGAAATTAGTGATTTAACACGAATTAAATCGCATTAGAACCCCAATGTGAGAATTAATATTTTCTAGATTAAAGAGAGATTTTACAAAATGTTAATTTTATAGTTATCTAGAGGACATTTTTGGATGTTACTATAGACGAGAGTGAATTTAATGCCAAGCTTGAAGGTCGAATTTGCAGGAATCGAATTTAAGAATCCCTTTTTATTATCCTCAGCACCCCCATCTAAAGATGGTAGTCAGATTAAAAGAGCCATTGAGAGTGGTTGGGGTGGTGCTGTAACAAAGTCATTACTTCTGGTTCCAGATAAAAACACGAGACCTAGATTAGGATTTCTTAAGTTAGGAAAAAGAATGGTTGGGATGAGTAACATTGAAATGGCTACGGAATTATCCCTAGAACGTTGGAAGCAAGAAATAGCCATTGCAAAGAAACCTGGTGCTCCAATTATTGGATCTATCATGACAGATCCAAACCCCGATAATTGGGTAAAGCTGACAACAATAGTTGAAGAAGCAGGGGTTGATATGCTTGAACTTAATGTTTCATGTCCCCACATGTCTCCAGAAAAACATATGGGCGCATTAATCGGGCAAGATTCGAAATTAGTTTCCTTAATAACTAAGAATGTCAAAGAAAATTGTTCAATACCTGTCATGGTGAAATTAACTCCTAATGTTACCAGCATCCCAGAACAAACAAGGGCCGCGACTGACGGTGGTGCTGATGCTATTTCAGCCATCAACACTGTGTTATCATTAATTGGAGTGGATATTGAAACAGGAATACCCATGCCTAGTTCCCAAGGAAAATCTGCTTTTAGCGGTTATTCTGGTCCTGGAGTCAGGCCAATTGCATTAAGAGTCATTGCAGAAATAGCACAAACTGTTGATTTACCGATATCAGGAATGGGAGGTGTGGATAGTTGGAAATCTGCTGTGGAATTTATGATGGTCGGAGCAACCACGGTACAAGTATGCACCGCAGTCATGTGGAAAGGATTTCAAATTGTAGAAAATTGGAAAAGAAATCTGATGAGCTTCATGGAAAGGAAAGGTTATGATTCTCTAAATGAGTTGATCGGAAAATCCTTACAACACATCCATCCTTTTTCAGATTTTTCGGCTGAACCTCCTATCAAAGCGAAAGTCATCCATGCAGACAATTGTAACGGGTGTGGAAATTGTGTTATTTCATGCAGAGATGGCGCTTATAATGCAATTACTCTAGAAGATAAAAAAGTAGAAATCGACACTATTCGGTGTGATGGTTGCGGATTATGCGTTAATATTTGCCCACGAGATGTTTTTGCTATGGGTTGATGTTTTTCTACTAATAATTGAAAACACACTCTTCAATATTTACTTTAATTTGCAATCCATATGAATATCTTCAGGTTCCAATTCATACAATTTCTCAATTACTTCCTTTGCTAGTTCAAAGCCTCGGTTCATGTAAAAATGTACTGTATTTTCTGATGGTGTGGCAGAAACGTAAAGCTTCTTTGCCCCCATTTCCTTTGCTTTTTCCTTTACCAATTCTACTAGAGTTTTTCCTACCCCCATTTTCCTATAATCTTTGCTAACCCAGAGGCCGGCAAGATTCAATTGATCATTGTTCTTTCCAATAAATTCATTAGCCAATGATATAATTCCAGCAATATTTGACCCATTGAAGGCTCCAAATATGAACCCTCCTCTGTTAAATATGTCATTGAGGGAAGAAAAATGTATCTGAACTTCTTCAGAACCGAATTTCTTAACCTCGCAGAATTCCTTTACTAATTCTAATTTTCCTTCTTTATAGTAATATATGTACTCTATTATCTCTGTTCGGTCAATTTCACCGACCCTTTTAATTTCCTCCTTATGTAGTAATCTATATTCCATAGTAGGTAACTCGTGTGCCTGATATCATATATTAACAGAAATCATTATTAAGCTATATATTCATTCTTGCGTATTCTTAAAGAACAGGTAATGAACAAGAAAACGAGAACTTGGAGTGCTTTTTTCATGGGTAAAATCACAGAGAAAGAAGAATACGAGAATTCTAAACCTATTATGGCTTCTTATGGCTTTAACCAATTTTTCAGTCAGTGGATTACTGGTCCCTTTGGTTTGTTTGTCTTTTTCTTCTTTGAGGCGGAAATTGGATTAGACGTGCTATTAGTTGGAATAGGGTTCGTTATTTTTTCGATTTGGAATGCAGTGAATGATCCCCTTACTGGTTATATTATGGAACGGATCCATATGCCATGGGAGAGAAGATGGGGAAAGAGGTTTCCTTGGGTAATCCTTGGAGCGATACCTTGGTTATTTACATATTTAGCCATTTTCTATGTGCCTTTGAATTGGGATCCAGTCACGGATCAGTGGTTGATTTTTGCATGGGCTATATTTTCGATCTGTTTGTATGATACTCTGTTCACTCTTTGGAATGTTAACGCTCTAGCCATGTTTCCTGATAAATTTAGAGGGCCAGAGGAACGGAGAACTGCTACAAGCATAGCCACATTGCTTGGTATGATGGGAATTGTTGCGGGATCAATTATAGCTCCAATGTTCATAGAAGAAGGTGTTCCACAATCATATAGAGTTTCTGCTTGGGTATTGGTTGGAGTTGGGATAATCTTATTCTTTGTTATGGTGCCTGGCATTTATGAAAATCGTATAATGAGAGCTCGTTATCAACAATTCAGATTAAAGGCTGAAGAAGTTGAACGAGAACCATTCACGCAGACATTTAGGAGAGTGGTTACAGACAGGCGTTTTATGGTAAAAACGATTTATTTCTTTGGTTATCAAGCTGCTGCTGTTTTTATATCTGCATCTGGTCCCTATATGATTACTTTTGTTATTCAAGGAGATATAGAAACTCTAGGAATTCTTATGGGATTGATGCTTATAGGAGCATTCATTTCAGTTCCTTTTTGGAATTATTTCTGTCATAAGGTAAACGACAACAAAAAAATGAGTATAATCGCAGGGTTTGCCATGGTATTCACATTCTTACCTCTATTCTTTGCTACTGAATTTATATTTTTCATGATTGCACTCTTGCTATTTGGGATAGGCCTTGGTGGTCAATGGTATATGGATCCACCTCTGATGGGCGACGTACTTGATGATTTAGCAGTCAGAACACAAAAGCGAGAAGCTGCGACTTATTATGGATATACAGCTTTTTTCATACGATTAAGCACATCTGTTCAAGCCATGGCATTTGCATTTGTTCATATTTTAACAGGGTTTGTCGAAGGTACAACCAGTTATGCTGAATTAGAATCCCTCAGTGCAACTCCAGAACTTGCATTAATTGGTATTCGCGCACTTGCTTCAATCATACCTGCGTTACTAGTTCTTATTACAATATTTGTATTCTGGAAATGGTTTGATATTACCCCTGAAGTCGTTGATGAGAATAAAAAGAAGTTAGAAGAGCTAGGACTTTAATCTCTCACCACTTCTTTTTCTTTTTTAAAAGAAACTGATTACCATCGCCAGTAAATGTCTTCAGCGTGACCAAGCATCTCTTCAATATGAATCTTTTCACCATTATCTAATATTACCTCACCAGAATACAATCCGTGTAGTAGTGAAGAATTCAAAGAAATTAGTCCAAAATTTAGCTTTTCTTTATGGGGAATGAGTGGTTTCAACTCCATATTGAATCTGCCATCATTACTCGTAAATCTCCAAGGTTTTGTCGGGTCTCGTTTTTCATGATGAAACGTCACTTCATCAATTTTATGGGCTTTTCCATCATAGAAAACAATATTCTCTGTGTGAGTAGTTAGATCTCCAAAACCATAACCTATGTTGAACGCCACAGGTATATCATTAACAATACCACAAGCAGATCCCCATAACCAATGAGTTTTATACGGCCAAATACCACGACCCCAATCCATTAGTCCAAACGAAGAATCAGGTTCTAACACATATTGTGTTTCACCAACTTCGATGGTTCCTTCTGCTGGCATATAATTTACTTTGTGGTTATAGTAAAATAATCTTGGATCTTCCTCGTACCCAGTTACCACAACAGTATTATCCATTTTTGGGTCATCAGTGAGTGTGATCGTTCCTTTGATCCCACTCTTCTGAAATGAAGGATCTTCAAAGGTTAATATTCGTTTATCTTTCTTTTTTGCAATGGTAGCTTGAAATTTCTTAGTTGGAAACGCAATCAAACTATCTTCAAGTGAACTGAGAGGCAACAATTTTGATTTTGTAAAGAATTTCATTGTTGCTTTGTCCTTTCTCTTTTTATTCTCAAAATCGAGCCATACATAACTCATTTGGGTGAGATATCCGATATCCCCAATTGTTAATTGGAATCCGAATTGCTTATTCAAAATTGAAAAATGATCCCATTCTTTGATTCTTCTCCATCCCTTTCCTATTTTTTCCTTATTATAATGCAGTATCGGTTTTCTTGCCCAACCACGTTGGATAAGGGATCCATCATCATTAAATAGATCTGTAGTTTCAGTAATTTCATTTTGGTCTCCCATAGTCTAATAACCTGCCATAATATGCATTAATTTTTTAACATCTTTAAAATGATCGAAATTTAATTGCATTCAGGATGTAATAAATTCTAATTTATTTAGACATCTCACTTGAAGACATAGTTTTAATTACTCTAATAAGACGAAATTGGAGATATATCTGGGTTGTAGATCTATGAAAAAGCTAAATTTGGTGGATATAACAGAGCTAAACTTGAAATTAGAGTTGAAAAAAGGGTTTTTATTTGATGTTGAGAAGAATACAATAATTAGTTACTTGGAAGAATTGAAAGAATCTGATACGATTTCTATTTCGACACCAATCCAGCTTACAAAGAGATTTGGATTTATATTCGTAATTTTTGTCTTTGGTTTTTTTTCTCTAGTCTTCTACAGTGGTGCTTTATCTGACATATTGAGGGTCTTCAACAACACTTTTATTGCAGAGGACAATAATTTCCAACTTCTTGGAATACCAACGCTATTCATTCCTGCAATTTCAATATTCTCATACCTCCTCGCAGGAAGTATTATGTTGGTAGCTGACATGTTTTTCATTGTTGGTTATTTAGTAGGAATTTTCAAAAATTGGACTAATTACCATGAGCAAATGTATGCTTTAGCAAAGAAGCTTCAAGAAACGGGTCATATGGAGGAGTTTTTTGAATATCGGAAGGAAACAAGGACCTTTCATCTGAAAAAAGTGTCGATCAACTGGGAAATGGAATGGATTTTTCCATTTATTTTCAAGGCATTTCCTCCCTATTTTCCAGAGACGGGAGAAATTTCTATTTATCTATTTGCGCTAATTTCTTTCCCTCTTCCAATTCTTATTGCAATTTCCACTCAAAATTTAGTATTTCTTTTGATTTTTGTAAGTATAGCTGTTTTCCTAGGTAGTATGGCCTTTTTGAGAGCGAGGAACTTGATTAATATCCATCGCAGCTTCAAAGATGTGCAAAAGAAATTGATTGAACATCAACAAGAGAAACTACTTCAGCTTTTATTTAGGGAAGACGTTGATCCAGTATTAATCCATGCAAATCAGGAGAACTTATACCGTTTATCAAGTGAGAGAGGTATTCCAACGTCCTTCCCATTATTACCCCTTTCGATCCTATTACCCATTTTCAGCGCAATTATCGGTTATGTTATCCTTGCTATAGAAAATGCTCCGAAATAAAGCGGGTAAGTATGAAGAATGCAAAAGACAAGTACAGGATAAAAAAGCCAAAATATTTATTTCGTGTATCTGATTAAGACAATTTTACTGCTATTAAAAAGGTGTCAACTCATGAAATTGTTGGTTCTAGGGGGGGCTGGGGATATGGGTAGTTATATTGTAAAAGACGCAGTAAAATTTGGTGAGATGTGGACAGATATAACCATTGCTGATATTAGTGAAAACCGTGCAAAGAAGTTAATCTCAGAGTTAGGAGATTCTCGGTTAAGGTATCTAAGAGTAGATGCCAATAATC
>JAEOTU010000069.1 GCA_016839665.1 Candidatus Hodarchaeota archaeon | reverse complement strand
TAGATAGAACCTTCTTTCATCAACCTTTTATCTGCAAATAGATAATGTAGTGGGTTCTAGGAGAATTGAGAGAAGGGAGGTGATACTGAATTATGAAAGTGAAACCAATTGTTCTAGCAGCTATTGCTCTTAGCCTAATGTTCTTGGCACCTTCATTCCTAGTAAGATGGACTGTATCAGATTTTCCTCCAGAAGCGCCAGGAGAATATTCTCCTTGGGGAGATCTTAACGATGATGGAATCATCAACATTTTTGATATAGTATGGGTAGCTGGGAGATATCAGACAACTGGAACACCTCTCAATATAACAGACTTGTTACTGGATCTACAATCCAGAGTGGAATATCTTGAAGGAAATCAAACGAGTTTCACTGCAGCTATTAACTATTTATTGAATGAGATCACGATCCTAGAAACTTGTATTACCTATCTAAATGCATCAAACATTGAATGCCTAATCGCTGGCGAAACTATCTCTACAGGGGATGTAGTCTACATGAGTACTGATGGAAAAGTGTATAAGGCATTTGCAAATGTTGCAGGTGCGGCTAATGGAGCTTTTGGTATAGCGCTCGAAACAAGAAGTCGGAACCAGGAGATATGTATTCAATTATTATTGGGTACAAACACGAAGCTCTCTGGATTAGCTAAAGGTTCTCTCTATTATTTACAGGATGCAACTACTATTGATTTCTGGCACATCAGGGGCGTAGGGTCAGGAGGAGTAACAAATAGCATATCTGAAACTGAATGGTGGGGACAAACATTCACAACTCCTTCGTCACTTAAGCTAGCAGAAGTTGCCTTCGTAACTCATGGTCCCGCAGCAAATGGAGTTTTCAGACTTTTCCAATGTGGCATTGATCATAAACCAACAGGTGCACCGCTCTACACTGACACAACAGGCTTCTCACAATATAACATCATAAAGATTGACCCACCTCTAATATTGAATGCATCTACAGAGTACTGTTTCGTACTAAGCTCAAGCTCAGGTCAATATAATTCAATTGGAGTCCCTAATCCAGTGATCGGAAATCCAACGTATATGTTACACACTACAAATGGTGGAGCAAGCTGGACAACAACTTCGGATCAGGTATTTGATCAGACTATCCAAGAATGGGCATTCTTTTGTAAATATTACTCTGCTGGAGATAGTGGTGTGATTGGAACTTCAATGGGAACCTTTCCGATAAAATTGGGTGTAGCTAAAAACTCTACAACTTTAATTCATATTCCATAAACAATCATCCTTCTTTTTTCTTATTTCAATTAACTCTAGCCACAAGTCAGTGAACGGTCGTGCATACTAAGTATCTAAGTTGGTTATTGTAACTGATATGATCAAACATTTTTAATAACTATTGGAATTAACTTCATTCAGAGAAAAAGTTGTGGGATCTAATCCTCTCTGAAATACTAAAACTAATTCCAGTGTTTGTAGGTGTCTTCCTTGCTTTTCTATTAGACAGAATCATTGATTGGTATAGAGACAGGCAAAGGAGGAAAGGGTTACTTCGAGACCTACAATCAGAACTCGAAGGAATTAGAGATAAACTAACTGGTGAAGGACATCTACATTTTCCAGATATTTGGGAATCAGCAATTTCAAGTGGTCAAATCCGTCTTCTAAATTCCACACAAATTAGAAGATTAGCTAGTGTCTATCGTGAGGTGAAGGGGCTTGAATATGAAGCAACGAGGGTCAGAGACTTAGCAGAAAAAGTTAGATTGTCTACTACAATAAAGAGAACATCTAACGGATTAAAATTTATGTGGAGTCACTACTCAGCAGTGCAGAATGCCAATGAGAAAAAGCTTCTTGAAAAAATCAATGAGTTACTAAGGGAAGAATGGTGGACAAACTAATTCAAATAATTTTTTAAATTCTAGTGAATTGAGAACAGTGAAGATAAAGGTGAAAAAAGGGAGAATAGGAATTTAGAGTTATCTCTATGCTTCTGTTACCTCCTGTTCTCAAAGATACGGAAACAGAAATTATCAGTATTTGGATTCTCCTCAAACTCCGGACATCCATGAACCAAGTATTTACCAACCGGATTCTTTGGGCATCTAAAAATCATATAATTTATTTCAGCTGGCACCAAATAAGCATCAGATGCTCCGATATCTCTTATGTTTTCCTCTGTTAATTCTTCTGGATAGATGTTTCTTTCATCAATAATTAGATGTCTACATATTATGCATCTCAGCAATATGCCCATAATAATTTTCACCTCCTTAGAAATTTTATCTTACAGGTCTGTAAGCAACCAAACGAAAACCAGCAATCAACTGAGGGCTTCTCCAAAAAAATGTGGAATAAAAAAGTGTGTATATGGTTCAGATTTTATTCTATACATTAATTGCTAGTATCATTTGAGTCACTATCGACTAGGGGACTGTAGCTATAACAGATTGGGCAATAGTCCTTATTGAGCGGTTGAGATGTAGTAAAATCGTGCATGGCTTTTGTATTGTTTGGATTACTCTCGAAAAATGGACATATGCTTTTCATGTATCTACCGATGGAGGTCTTTGAACATTTGATAGGTATATAATTTACATTGTCAGTTTGGATCAAGATTTTTCCCTTGATTTTTCGTCGCTCTTCATCTGTCAAATTTTCAAAATCAAAAGCTTCGTCATCAATTTCTAGATTAATGCATAATCTACATTGCAT
>JAEOTU010000068.1 GCA_016839665.1 Candidatus Hodarchaeota archaeon | reverse complement strand
TTTTGCTAGTCTTTCAGAGCGACATGGAGCCCCAGTCTTGATCTGGCCAGTCTTCAGTCCAACCACTAAGTCTGCTATGAAAGGATCCTCGGTTTCACCAGATCGATGAGAGACCATAACCGTCCACTTATTGTCTTGACTTAACTTAGCGGCATTAATACTCTCGGTGACTGATCCAATCTGATTGACCTTTAGTAAGAGTGAATTACAGGCTTTTTTCTCAATAGCCATCTGAATCCGCTTGACATTGGTAACTAGAAGGTCATCACCCATAATTTGAAGCTTATCCCCATTCCGTTGAGTAAATTTCTGAAAAGTTCCCCAATCATCTTGATCAAACGCATCTTCAATTGAAACAATAGGATATTTCTCGATATAGTCTTCATAAAGGCTGACAAATGCGTCGGAGTCTAACGCTTTTCCATCTACCATGTATTTTCCTTGGTCATAAAATTCCGAGGCTGCTGGATCCAAAGCTAATTTGAATTTACCAGTGTGACCAGCTTCATCTATTGCTGCCATTATTAGTTTTAGTGGTTCCTCGACTAGACTGAGAGGGGGGGCAAAACCACCTTCGTCACCGACGTTAACAGCTGTGTCTCCATGTTTCTTCTTAATGATCTTTTTCAATGTGTGATACACTTCTACACCTAGTACCATTGCTTCTTTGAAGGTAGGCGCACCAACAGGCATTATCATAAACTCTTGAAAAGCAATATCATTACCGCCGTGCTCACCGCCATTGATCACATTAAGTGAGGGAACTGGCAACACAAATTGGTCATTACCCCTAAGATTTCCGAGATGCTGATAGAGAGGGATACCTTGGCTTTCAGCTCCCGCCTTACATACTGCCATGGAAACTCCTAGAATCGCATTTGCTCCTAGCTTTGACTTATTCTCTGTGCCATCCAGCTCAAGAAGGAATTCATCGATGTCTGTCTGATTAGTCGGGTCCATGCCATTTAATTTTGGCGCAATACTGACCACATTCGCAACTGCTTTCGCAACTGATTTCCCCATGAGTCTGGTGCCACCATCTCTCATTTCAAGCGCTTCATGTATACCTGTACTTGCACCCGATGGCACCATACCACGGGTAAACGTACCATCATCAAGAGTACACTCTACTTCTACTGTAGGATTTCCACGAGAGTCAAACACTTCTCTTGCATGAATTTTTTTAATTTTCACTAGAAATTCTCCTTGCAATTTTAAAATAATTTTATTTCTACTAAATTATTAAATTGATTTGAGTTCCTGCTTTTTTTCTATAATTCTTTCTGATAAATATTCATGTCATAAACTGTTATAAACTGCTTGAAAATTCTGAAAACTAGGTTTTTCAAATTTTTCATGAGAAGATGTATGGATTGTTAATTACGATTGGTAGGAGAAAAAATTCACGAATAGGAAAAGAGAGAAAAAAAGAGGTAAAATAATGTCTTCAGGTACAATTGAAACCCAAGATGACGTAAAACAATTCTATCCAGTGTGGATTAGTTCGGTAGAACATATTAATGCTTTTTCCAACATCATGGAAGGACTCTCATTTTGGACGATTTTGAGAAGAAAATATGAGATTCCTCCAGAATTTCCATATTTTCGACCTGGTTTGGGTCAAAAAAGTCTAAGGATTAGCTCTCTCCTTTTCTTGATCATTTGTATCCTCCAGTTTGTCATTTACCTCTCTATCAATCCCTTTTTTTCCTTTTTTTTTGGAATTATGTTCATATTTTTCTTGTTTTTCTTTATTACTGGCTCTGGACAACCAAAAGGACTTCCATTAATTCTTTTTTCAAGTGGACACCTGAAAATTGCAAAAGAAAAAATCAGCTTTTTTGCTGTCCCATACAAGACTTTCGGTAACCAGTTTTTCAACCTTTTATCAACAATAGATTTTCAAATGCAACCTTCTGATATGGAGAATTTAGATCGTTATGATCCTTCAGAGCATTTTGAAAAACTGAAAAGTAGATTCAATTTAATTTGGATTCGGATCAAAACAAAAGAAGAAATTCTAGGTGGAGATTTCTTGATGTGCATAGGTGGTGGTGTTATATAACAGAGAGGTGACTTTTTTGACGCTAGATTTTCCTGTATTTCCTCTTTATCGGTTATCATACCTACTACTCAGTCTTTAGTGGAAACTATACATTGAGGCTTCATTCGAAAGATACCATTTGTTTTGCCATTTGAATATAATCATTCATCCTTACCATTTCTATCTTTTCAGCGATAGGCGCATTTCGATTTATTATCTCCTGCCATTGTTCAAATTGGCTATCAAAGAGTTCCTGTTCTTTTTTTATTTGGTTCTCTAGATTAGTCAATTTGTACTTTTTTGCAAGTTTTACTGCATCATTTAAGGTGTGATATGATTTTTTCATGTCTCCATCAATGAGAGTCACCTTTGCTCTGACTAACAAAATTTTAACCATTAATGGATTAAGGTTTTGATTCATTGCAAGTTCTGACAGCTGGATTAAGATTGAATTTATATCTTGAATAATAGTCTCATCACCAGACGCTTTTAGCTCATATAAGTGTAAGTCACACATGTTCAATAGAGCATAGATCTTAATTGTTTGCTCAATTTTCTCTTCAGCTGCCAAATCTAACAATATCTTTTGAGCTTGTCCTATATCATAAACTCGATGACTTTTTTTTAATATCAATGCCTCCACCATTCGTATCAAGACTGTGGATATTTCTGTTTCCGACTGTGTATGGAGTTGCTTTAAATTTTCAAAGTAAGATCTAGCCTCTTCCATTTTTCCAAGGTGTAGATACAGGTCAATTAAATTGAAGAGAGTCCGTACAATATATGGGGGGTGTCCCATTTTTTCATGATATTTCAAGCTCTTATGGAAGAACTCCAAGGATTTGTGTAGATCCCCTTTTTCGCGAAATAACTCTCCCAGTAAGTTAGTTAAAAAATATATTAATTGGACAAAATTGATTTCCTCAAAAATATTCAATGATGACGTCAAATATTGGTAGGCTTGATCCAATTCGCCTTTGGATTTCAAAATTGAACCTAGCACCCAAAACAACCACGCCTTCCAGTAATTGGATTCATATGCTTCTAAAAGTTCCAGAGCTTCCTTAATCGCTTCTTCTGCAACATCAAGTTTACCCATTGAAAAATAAGTTCTACCTAAAAGAGCAAGGGCCGTTCCTGTTAAATATTCATTATCCTGATTTCTTGCTAACAAAACTGCTCTTTTTGTATGTTCTTCTGCAAGATTTAAATTACCTAACATACAGTACAGATTGCCAAGAGAACTCAAACTAAGAATAAACCCATAATTGAACCCTTTCTCCTTATTGAATTTCAAACTTAGCTGGTATTGTTCGATTGCACGAGGGTACTCACCTATGTTTTGATAGGCAAGACTGAGAGAAAACAAGCAAATACCAATCATTTGGTCATGAATTCCAGATTGATTAAAGATCTCCAATCCGTTTTCAAGATATCGAATAGCAGAATCAAGTTTGCTTTGCCAAATTAGGTTACTCCCCTTACACACTAAGAGGATACCTTGTAAGTAGTCTATATCATCTATTTGAGATTCACTTAAGGTTTCAAGCATTTTCTCGACTCCCTGGATCAATTCTTGACTTTCTTTTACTCGAATAAGATAAACAGAAATTAACATTCTTTTTATCAATGTCCTTAGCTGTTTTGGTTGTACGGAATCAATTAATTCCTTAATCTCATTCTCGATTTCAGGAAAAGGCATAGTATCTATACTTCAACAAAAAAAGGTATATAAATTTTTTAAAATTCTTCCTTTTATTTACGCTTTTAAGACAACCAATTATAGAAAATCAACTTTTTTCAGAACAATGCGTTGGTAAAACAACATTATGTATACACCCGGGTCAATAAGTTTATCTACTAGGTGTTAAACTTATTAGATTTTTCTCTTTAATATGGTGAATTAAAAAGGATGAATGAACACCTTAAATTGCTAACATTTACATTAAATCTTTGATTCGTCTTTTTAGAGGTAAAGTAAGTATTATCAAAAATAATAGCCTATAAATAAAGCTTTATTTGATTATTAAAACGGTGGAAGTTTTGAATCAATCTGTCGGGATTTATCAAATCAGAAAGTGGATATTAGATACTTTAGGGGGAGAAATGAAACTTTTTCAGTCTGAAATTGTCGATCATTGCTCTTCAGCAAAATGGGGAAGTAAACCTACAATTTTGAAAATCATTCAAAACCTTCTAGAGGATAACCTGATTGAGGAACATAGAGAGAATTCAAAAAAAGGATCAAAAGGTGGACAACCACGGAAATACTATACTAAATTCTTAGAGTCACGAAACAAACAGAATATATTGAGGAGATTCAACACCCTTGTAATGGAACATTCTATTTCAGATTTTCATTTACGTAGATTATTGGATCAGAGGAGAAAAACCGAAGAATCAGAACTAAAAGAAAAGATTTGGAGAGAAAATAAAGATATTTTTGGTATAGCTGTTAATTTTTATAAAAACACACCAATTATCCTCTATCCAAGCTATCTATGGGAGCTCTTTTTAGTTACCTCTGATAATTTTAAGGCAAAAGAACTAGCTAAAAAGTCTTTTCCTGCGATCGGATTTACTAGGAGTTTCGATGAAGAAAAATATGCAATTTTTGATTTTGAAGTAGAAAAGAAAACTCTCACTGTCTACGGTTACTCGTTTACGACTTTCATTGAGCCATCTAAAGACACTCATGATAATATTTCGATTTGTTTGATTCTAAAAGAACCATGGGATGAGAATAAGAAGCTTGATAACATTCCTAAGGAAGTCTGTAGATGGTTTCGGATAATTAGAGACTTAATTAGAGAAGACAAAGACATCATACACATATTAGAAGAGATGGATAAGATCAGGGTTATTTTCCAGGAACTCTGATCCAAAGAACATCTTTCTTCTGATCAACGTATGTCTACACCAAAAGATTTCGGGTGTATACATTTCGATCGAGCTTTATAACCTCGGTGTATACATTTTGAGGTTGCTCGTTGGTTATACGACAAATAGTTATCAAAATTAGTGAAAAAGAAAAAGAAGGGTGAAAACTCTGTGCTCTAAATGGTTTTCAATCCATCTGTGATAAATTCTACTCATTGAGCACGACCTAAAGTACCACGAGAAATAATCATTTTTTGCATTTCCGATGTACCTTCATAAATTGTAAGTACTCGTGCGTCTCGAAATAGTCGCTCTACCCGATATTCTCGACTGTAACCATATCCTCCGTGAATTTGAACGGCGTCGTAAGTAACTTTTTGGGCTATTTCCGTTGTAAAGTATTTTGCTATTGATGATTCGATTTGAGTGTCTTCTCCTTTGTGTTTCATATGAGCAGTATTTAGATATAATAGTCGAGCTTGGTGTACTTGAGTAGCCATGTCTGCAAGCATAAATGAAATGGCTTGGTGCTTTCCAATCGGCCTACCAAATTGGACACGTTGGTTTGCATAATTGATGCTTTCCTGTAATGCTGTTTCTGCAATACCCGCTGATTGAGCTGCAATCCCAATTCGACTCGAAGCTAAGCTTCCTAGAATCAACCTTAAACCCTCGTTTTCTTTACCCAAAAGATTCTCTTTCGGTACTTCCGCACGATCCAAAGCAACTTGAGATGTAATAGATCCATGTAAACCCATTTTTTCTTCGATTCGGACTACTTCGTATCCATCTTTAGCAATATTTGGATCAACGATAAAAGCACTTAAGCCCCTCGGGCCTTGAGATTTATCAGTAACAGCAAGAGTTATGTTAGTACCAGCTGCACCACCATGTGACAAAAAGACCTTATTCCCTGTTAAATAATAAGAGTCACCTTCTTTTTCTGCTTTTGTAGCGATAGCTGAAATATCTGACCCAGCATTAGGTTCAGAAAAAGCCATAGCTCCAATGGCATCTCCACTTGAAAGCAGAGGAAGGTATTTTTCCTTGGCCTCTGACGTACCATGTTTATTAATGATTTCTATGCTTAAACTTTGACTTGGAAAGAACATCGAAAAAGCTAACGATGCACGTGCCATTAATTCTATAACAGCAGTCCATAGAGTATAACTTAATCCAAATCCATCATATTTTTCAGGAACAATTATCGCGAATATGTCATTTTCCTGACATTTTTTGTATAACTCCATCATTCCTGACGGGTAATCTACTTGTTTGGTCTGAGGATCAAAATGTGCTCCTTCTTCGTCCCAATCTTGCTCTTTCTCAATAATTTCATTCATAGCAAGCTCATAAACCATATCTAGTATCATCTGATTCTGCTCTTGCTCCTCTTTTGAAAAATTAAAGTTTTTTAAAATCTTTAAAATTTGTTTCATGAACGGTTCCTCTAGCTAAAATCAAAACCAACAGTTTTTTGAGTTGAGTTCAGTACAGAAACCATCCTCATAAAATTCTTCTGGGGTTATTTTCTATACAAAAAATAGTTACAGTGAGAAGTCAAAACAATATAAAAAGGCAGGAGATGAAAAAGAAAAGAAGAAAAAGATTATCTCGAACGAATTTGGTCAGTCAGCATTTTTTTTTGACTTGTTTTCCGGTCAGTACGAACTTTCTCCTGAAAAGCGTAGCTAGCGATGATTTCTTTTGCAAGTACTCTGAACGCTTCATCCACATTGACACCATCTTTCGCAGAGGTTTCAATATAATGAACTGAAAAGCCTTGCTTATGTTTTATAAGTTTAGTTAGTTCAGCTGCGTATTCTTTCCCATGACGAGCCGATACTTGGGAGGGAAAAGCTGGATTATCTCGGAGATCACACTTGGAACCTACAATTATTAGAGGTTGTTTTCCATGCCCATTTAAATTCCAGTAATTCTGTATCCATTCCACAAGATTCATGTATGAGTCTTGATTTGTAATGTCAAAGAAACAAAGAGCCCCGATTGCACCACGATAATAGAGGTCTCTAACGGCTTTAAATCGAGGTTGACCCGCCAAATCCCAGATTTGAAACTTCAAATCATAGGTTGATCTGGTTTCTGAATGATAATAAGACATTTCTTGGCTAGCAAAATCAGCGCCAATTGTCATCAAATATTCTGTTTTGAATCCTTCCCCTAACCACGCACGGCGTAGCGCGGTTTTCCCCACACCCCCATCGCCAATGAGAACGATTTTAGTGCGGAGTTTAGTGCTGGATTTCAATATACTTCGAGATGTTCCGCGAGATGTTCCGTGTTTTTTCATTTTGTAATCCCTTTGCGTTAGAGATTTTATTCTCATCTTCAATTGAAAATAATAACATATTTTTACTTTTTTAACATGTGGATCTTACGCTAGCGTATTTTCGTCACTCTGTCTCGCGGTCCTTTATAAGCTATTCGATTCCAAAGTCAGAATGAGTAACCCTTAATCTATAAAAAATCAAATAACGGATACTTGCAATAACCTATGACAAACTTGGAGATTACGGTGAAAAATAGATCATTTTCATTTATAATGAGTAACACTGGAATATTACGAACTAGAGTATCTCCCACTAAAGACGATATTTTCGAATGTTACTAGGTAACCAGTTCAAAACTTCCCAAAGAATAATTTAGAAGAGAATTCTTTTAATCATAAGAGACACTTTTTAGATCAAAATGCAAACTTCTAAAGCTCAACAAACACTTTCAAAAGAAAATAGGGACGACGAAATTACCCTTCTCTAACGAGAGGAAAGTAACTCTCTCCATGAGTTGGATATTGATAACTTACACTCGTATTGGTTTAGTACCACTCTTCCAAGAGTTCTTTTAAAAAATAATGATAGCAGCTCGGCCATATTCGTTGTATTTTCCGCTATTTCTCCCTTATTATAAAAGCTAGCTGAAAAGTGGCTAGAAAAGGATAAATTATTCCTGAATGAGAACATTCTCAATAGGTCACTGAGGTTTTTGCATTGAATACTCCAGTATTAGTAAGTTTAACAAGAACACCAATGGGTCGAATGTTAGGAGCTTTCTCCAATTTTACTGCAGCCAAACTAGGGGCTGTAGTAATCAAAGAAGCTGTTAAAAAATCCCAACTAGAACCGTCGGAGGTTGATCATGTCATAATGGGACAAGTTATTTCAGCAGGATGTGCCCAAAACACCGCTCGACAAGCAACAATCTATGCGGAATTACCAGTCTCAGTAGGAGCAATAACTATAAACAAAGTTTGTGGATCTGGTATGGCAGCTATAATTTGGGCTGCTCAATTGATAAAGACTGGAGATATGGATATTGTAGTTGCTGGAGGGACAGAAAACATGTCAATGGCTCCTTACCTGCTTATGAAAGGACGACAAGGTTACCGATATGGAAATAATCAGTTAATTGACGCAATGTATCATGACGGCCTCTATGATATTTACAAAGACATGGCAATGGGGAACACTGGAGACATAGTTTCTGAACGTTTTAATATCAGTCGGGAAGAAATGGATGAATACGCCCTTCAATCACATCAACGTGCTCATCAAGCAACAGAGAAAGGGAAGTTTAAAGCGGAAATTGTACCTGTGGAAATTCCTATCCGCAAAAAAAACACCGTTACTATAACGAAAGATGAAGGAATACGTCCAGATACTACTCTGGAAAGGTTAGCACGATTACCTCCAGTGTTTAAGAAAGATGGAAAGGTTACAGCTGGTAATGCGTCACAAATCTCTGATGGAGCCAGTGCAGTGGTAGTTATGTCAGAAGATGTAGCAAAAGAGAAGGGGATTCCAATTCTAGCAAAGATAGGACCTTATGGTACTAATGCTACAAAGCCAGAATGGGTAATGGAAGCTCCTGTAACAGGTGTTGAAGAATTACTCAAAAGAACTGGTGACGCCATCAGCGATTTTGATCTCATTGAACATAATGAGGCTTTTGCTTCCGCTAGCTGTGCAGTACGAAATAGCTTAAATATTCCAAATGATAAATTCAATGTCAATGGTGGAGCAGTAGCTTTAGGACATCCGTTAGGGTGCTCTGGTTCAAGGATTATTGTGACCCTTTATCATGAACTCGAAAAACGTAGTGGTCATCGTGGTCTGGCGACAATATGCCTTGGGGGTGGTGAAGCATTAACAATGATGATAGAAAGATAAGCATTAACTTGATCAATTATGAGCACTTAGTAATTGTAAATGGAGATTTTTACTATGAGTCAAACAAATCCACAACCTCACATTAAGCTAGAATCTGTAGATAAATTCTGCTTGATAAGTGGGAACCCAGATCGAGTTTCAATTATAGCAAGTTATTTAGAGGAGTCTCAATTAGCCGCAGAACACCGTGGTCTTGTTTCTTACAAGGGGGTTACTTCTAAAAACAAGGTACCTGTTACCGTATTAACAACAGGTATGGGATGTCCTAGCACAGCGATAGTTTTAGAAGAAGCTTATCGTGCAGGTGGGAGAATTTTTATCCGAATTGGTTCATGTGGAGCTCTTCAAGCAGGTAAAGAGATGGGGATTGGCGCAATATTCATACCTCAAGCAGCAGTGAGAAATGAGGGTACCTCTCCACAACTAGCTCCAATTGAATTTCCAGCGGCAGCTAGCCCTGTGATTCATCGAGCACTTTGTGATTCTGCTAAAGAGCTGAAAATTCCATTTAATATGGGTATTGTATGGTCATCTGACATTTATTATTCACCTGATCCTAATCAGTATCAAAAATGGGCAAAATGTGGTGCAGTATGTGTAGAAATGGAATCATCAACACTTTTTATCTTTGGATCGATTAAAGGTGTTTTTACTGGAACAATACTGACATCAGATGGGAATTTAGAAGAAAAAATCAACATATATTCGGGAAATGTTGAAGAGAATCTTTCTCAATTCCAAGAAGGCGTAAAAAAATCAATTGAATGCGCGATCGAAGCAATTGATTCGTTAAAAAAGGAATTTCATGGTAACTAAATCCTAGTCATGCTCCATCTTTCCGTTTCTTTGAAGTAGACTTCTTATATAGTTCTGCTAACTCATCTATTTCAAATTCATCAAGTATGTCTTTTTTATCTTTATCCAAACTAATTTTTAGATCCTCTGAAGAACCTAATGCACGTGATTTATCTAAAAACTCTTTCAAATCCTCGTATTTATCTCCTTTAACTAATTCTGAGCTTTCAATTCTCTTCTGCCCTTGCACAGTAATCCTCCATATTCCAGATTGTTCAATATACTCAATATCACCACTAGACAATAATTTCTTTAGAATGACCATAATCTTATCCCTGTCGAATTCTACTTGACCAGACTTAGAAATTACCTCTAACTGGCTTAAAATTGCTAGAAGCGGGAGTCCTTTGTTCTGATCATTAAGTATATCAAGAATATAAATTTTATAGAATCTTGTAGCCCGATCTTCTAAAAAAAAGTCCTTATCAGTCAAACATTTGTGGATCCAAGAGAGGACTTGACCAAAATCTTGCGGGCTTTTAGCTGTTGTCGAGAAAACCTTATGTGGTCTATCAATCCTATCAATTAGATTGAATTTTTCGATAATAACTGCAGGATGAACCTGAGCAATATCCTTTTTGTGAAAAAGGATAGCTAAGGGTTTACCGCGAGAGAGAGGATGTTGAAGAATCTTTTCAAACTCAATCTTGACATCCTTAAAGCTTGGTTCATTACTCCCATCAATGACAAGTATAATTGCGTCCACCTGATCAATATTTTCTACTGCGAGTCTTCTTACGTCTCTTCTTCCCCCAACTTCCAATATATCAAAATTTAAATCTGCAGTCAGTCTAATCTCATAGTATTTTTGAGTTGTAAATGGGATGCCTGTGGAAAACTGTCCTTCTTGAAATGATCTTATTATTGTAGACTTACCACTGCTCTCTAAACCAAATAGGAGGACTTGAATTGCATTGCTCAGCTTGATTACCCCAATATTTGTTCAATTAAGGTAGAATATTGCTTATTAGATCTATAAAAATATAAAATACTTCACACGAACATTTCGATGTCCAGCAGCAAACGGGGTCAAATACTTGTAATTAAAAAAATTTTAGCTTAGAAAACCTTTCTTTCTGAATTTCATCTATTCATAAAAAGGGGGGGAATAGAAAAGGAACTGAATTCCCTTTCATTTTTTCTGCTTTCTCTTCAAGAATAAAGCAGTCCCTACCCCAATACACCCAAGAAGTAGGTTAAAACCTGAAAATGAGGTAATTTTTGTATTAATTCCTTTGGCAGCGAGATAATTGACATAATCGAAACGAAAAATGAACCCATCGGTATCGTTACTTAGGTTGGGCTGGAATGGATCATCTGAAACCAAAAAATCAGAAGAATCAGTTTGTCCAACGATCAAGGAATGATTACCATACAACGAGAGACTGAAAGGACACTCAACATTACTACCACCAAGATATGTATTGAAAATGGGTTCTCCATCCGAACGAAGGAGCATGACCACAACATCAGAAGCTCCTGCATGTTCTTGAAACGGATGCAGGATGGGAAATCCATCAGATCCTCCAATACCAGTCGCTATGATATTGTTATTTGAATCAGCTTTCACAAAATGGATAGTATCCCAACCGGATCCCCCAAAATAACTAGTCCAGGATTGTGTACCATCTGCATTGAATTTTGCAATATACCCATCTGGATCATCCTCAGGTTGAGATTTTAATTTCTGAAAAGCTTTTTTCACAGGAAAATCATCTGACCATGTTCTACCAGAGATGAACATATTTCCCTGAGAATCTAAACTATTTCCAAAAGAATCATCCATGTGGGAGCCACCAAAAAAGGTTGAATAGACTAGATTATCGGATGAATCAAACTTCGCAAAGAAAAAATCCCTGTATATACCATCTAAATCAGTCTGGAAGGCATTATCTGTTAATGGAAATCTAGAACTTGATGATGTAACCCCTGTCACAAATATTTCATCATCATCGTTGATATCAATTGAGCCAACCATATCCCAGCCGTTTCCACCAAAATAGGTACAATATTGAACAGTAGTACAATCGTTGGCTAAACGGATAATGAATCCATCAGCGACCCCTCGTAGAATTGATTGGTAAGCATCAGTTGTAACTGGTAAATTTGACGAGGTAGTTGAACCTACGATGACTAAATTTCCGGAAGAATCCATGTCAAACTCTTCATTATTTTCATCACCAGCTGTACCAAAGTAACTCGAATACAGAAGTTCTCCCACAGGAGAAAACTTCGCTATAAACATATCATGGGTTCCACCAAGAAAATCTGGTTCTGCAGCGTCATTTGTCACTGGAAAATCGCTAGAATTAGTTAAACCTACGATAAAGATATTATTAGAAGCGTCAACTCGTACACTTTGACCAGAATCTTGATTAGTCCCTCCAAGGTAAGTAGACCAAAGAATCTGACCTTGAGGATCAAATTTACTGACAATTCCATCTCCGCAGATTAGGTGTTGATCGTAACTTCCCCCAGAATAGTTATTCTGAACAGGATTTACCGTAGGAAAATCAGATGATAAGGTCTGGCCCGTCACAATGATATTTCCGTCAGAATCAATAACCCCATCCCTTATCAGATCCTTATCTGAACCACCCAAGTATGTACTATAAATGAATTCATTAATATCTACTTCTGGTGGATTATCCTGTCCTAGAGATAGAGTTGTCGTCATCAGGCAAGTGATAACACCAACGATTAGTAGAAAACTAATTATCAGATTTTTAATTCTATTTTTTTTATGAATCTTCAATTAAATACCTCTATAAGAATTTTTGAATAATTTAAATGACCTTTGAGCTATTATTTACCATTAAATTTGGTAAAAACTTTGTATTCACCCATTCCCTCTACAAAGGTTTGAACTCAAAAGGAGGAATTGTAGTTTCTCAATGGAAAGTAGTCATTTAGAACAACTTAGGCTCTGTCAAGATCAATTTGAATAGGACTATTTCCATTTACCATTCTAAGAAACTAATAGAATGTCTCGTCTCTTTTTAAACGATTAATTGTTACTTTCAAAGCAGTATTTAATATTAAAAGGAATTTATATCCTTTTAGTGTGATTTTAAAATTTCTAAATCGTCCATCCTGAATAACCTGTGGTGAAACATGTGTTTCGACATAATCTAGCTCTTGTAATCTCTTTATATCCTTAGATAGAGTGGGGAGTGGAATATTCAGGCTTTCAGCTAGTTTTCCAGGATTGGTATCACTTGGATCTTGATATGCGATTTCGATCAGAGTTAAGACTGTTCTGCCTTTAATTTCAGATCGCAATTCATATTGAATGTCCGATGGAAAATAATCCACCATCGAAGAGGGAGGGATTCCTGGACTGGGAAGAGTAGGAATACTCGGTGATTCATCAATAAATCCTGATTTAATATTATCTAAACCGATTACAAGTCTGTGATTAATTCCTTTAAGAAATTCAATCGTATTTGACTGAAATAAACCTGCAAAGCTATGCTGTTTTAGTTTGGTTTTATAGAAATAGTACCCTGCGCCTGTACCAGATACAACAATTACCGAACCAAGGGGGATGATCAATTCAGGATAGCTAAAAGGAAAAGATTTTTCTCTATTATCTATGATAAAAGGACTACCCGAAATAGCTACCCTTGGAGACCATGCTTTACTCTGTGCTATGACTTTAATCAAACATCTTGTACCATAGGTTTGGTAAAGAGTAGTGTTCCATTTGTAACTAGTAGTTAGAACGAATGGAGACAATAAAACCCAATTTTGACCGTTATCGGGGGAATAATGAACGCTATACCAAACTGATTCGTTCGTATCTCCTAAATCAAATGACCAACGTAGTATTGCTTCCCCTGAAAGGGTTTCTCCCCCGTCGGGATAAATAATTTGAAGATCATTTGAGAGATTACTCGATGATGAGACCGTAGAATCCATGTAATAGGTATTTAAAAATAGAAATATAATAGAAAGCCCAATTAGTAAAAAATGATTCCTTTTCATTTCTTTTATCAAAATCCTTCTTATAGAATTAAGATTCCACTTGACCAAGTGCAGTTACTTCATATACATCAAATGATGAACATAAGCATAATGCTCAGTGAAGCTGAAACTCAGTTTCTATGGTTGTTTTGTAAAAATACCTCTTTCGTAAATATTTACACAAAAATGTTAATGAAATCATTTATGACAAGTATTTAGTAAAACCTCTATTCTAATGAATTACTCCGTAAAATTAAATACTCAGAATAACATTAAAGGTGATTTTAATGATTCCTAAGATAGGACTTGTTACGATCTGGACGAATAATATTGCTGAAATGAAGAATTTTTATGGGAACATAATGGGATTTCCTGTTGAGTATGATTCAGAAACCTATATTGAATTTGAAACTCCTAATGTCAGGTTTGCCATATGTAAAAGAAGTGTAATGAGTAGGTTAACAAAGCATGCTAGTTACAAAGAAGCTTTTAAAGGACAGGCGTTTGAATTAGCCTTTCCTTGTAAGACCTCGGAAGATGTAGTAGAAACCTACAAAGAATTAAAATCAAAAGGAGTAAAATTCATTACAGAACCAGAAATGATGGAATGGGAGAGGATGACTGCCTGTTTTATTGATCCTGAAGGAAATATTCATGAAATATATTCCCTTAAAGATGGGGAACTATGAGTCGTATTACTAAACCTTTCAACTATCATATAGTAACTCACTTTTAACGAAAAAAATATTCACATTGCATTATATTAGTCTAAATTGGTAATCTTTCAAGATAATGACTTTGTTCGTAAAAACTTTGCAAATGAAAACTGATAACGGACTAGTAATGGAGTTATAAAGGTAAGAATAAGGTTGATAGTGTAAGAGCGAGTTGACCTAAAGGATAAAGAACAGGTCCTATCATATGGTCTAGGGGCTTAAAGAATTTATCAATGGAAAATTCCATGTCGGTGATAAAAATTAGCAAAACTCCAATAGTAAGCAAAAGAACGTCATTATCAATCCACTAGGTAAAATTAAAATCTTGTGAAATTCCCTAGGTTTAGTCATAGGTCATACTTCTGGGCCTCAGAACCTTCATTTCTGGTTATTTTATTTTTTCTTGAATGAA
>JAEOTU010000398.1 GCA_016839665.1 Candidatus Hodarchaeota archaeon | reverse complement strand
CTGTGATGGGTGACAGTATTATTCAAAATAACAGTGTTTTCGGAATCACGTAGGAGAAATCCAACCCAATCATTGTGTGAGATAATATTCCCTGAAAACCTGCTATGATCAGAGTCCGCTATTAAAATACCACCTGTATTGTTGGTGACGGTATTATTCAAGAAATTAACATTTTCTGATTCAGTTACAACAACTCCCACTATATCAAAACCTAGCCACATGGAGGTTTCTCCACTGTGATAGGTGACTGTATTATTCAAGAAAACGATATTTTCTGATTCTGTTAAGACAACTCCCGCACCATTGTATGTAATAACATTGCGAGAAAGTGTGATATTCCCCGCATGACTTATCCTAATCCCCTCCTGAGATTGGTTCGTGATTATATTCTTTGAAATGGTTGCTCGCTCTGGATAAGTGTTTTTAAGAACGATTCCGTGGAACCCCCCACTTAGGTAGCAGTTACTAATCCTAAAATAGATATCAGTAGCCTGGATGTCTATTAAAGGACTAGTTGAAGGCCCAGTTATGTTTAATCCATCAATAACATAAGGATTTGAAGATGTGCCATTACCCAGCCACCCTTCTGAAGCAGCAGTAGCATTAAATTCTGCATTCCCATTGATAGAGATAGGGCTATGTTCTATATACTCTAAGGACAAGTGAGAGAAATTGTTTATCAAAAAATGAACTGTCTTATGCGATCGATATAGTGGGGTAAACAGGTTTCTTTCGGTCATAATTTCAGGATTGTTCTCATCCTGTGGACAATATATGCTAGGCATAAACAGCAATATTAATCCAGAGGAAACAAAGAGAAGAAAGATTACTAGATCCACCCCCTTTTGATAAAATTTCATCTCCTCCAATTCCATACCTTTCTCTTCAGACTTTTCTTCTGATTGTACTTATTGAGAATAATTATCCATCTATGTGTTATAAAGTCAGGTTATTGGTTGAGTATGTAATTCTCCATCAAAGGTTAAATTTACAATGCTGTTATTCGAAATTATTTCAAATTCCCATAGATCGGCTTCATGCTTCTGTTTAAAGCAGTCGACAAGTGTCGAGGAGCATATTACCCAGAAATCTTCCCGTTTTCCTATAAACAACCGATAATAGGGCAACAGTCTCAGTAACTCTGTCAAATACAAAATCAAGTCATTTATGTAAGAGAGGAATTAGGTATATTGCTGATCAACTCTATCTTAGGTAAACGCTCCCAATCTTTATCTTTACCCAAGATATAATGAATGTTGTTCTGTTTTACTAATTGATAATTGAGTGCATCACCAATATCAATGCTGAATTGTTCCATCAATGCCATGGCATCAGTAATAGTCTCCTTCTTCATTGTTAAAGAAAGGATTTTTACATCCAAATCTCTTATAAGCAGAGGGAAACGAGTCTTAATATTCATTAGAAGTTTCGTGCGTTTTTTTTTCTTTTTTTGATCAGCTAGATTGATCTCATTCTGAATAATCTTAAAAAATTCATAAACCACAATTGGACTAGTCATCAACCTCCAGTCGTCTTTGATCGCAACAGCTAGTTGATATTTACTTCCAAACCATGCAGTGGTATCTAAAAAAACCTGTCTGGCCTTTTCAGTCAATATCCTGTCCCTCTATAAAGGATAAATATTTTTCAGATAATTTTTGTCTTAAAGTTTGATCTACCTCTCGTGCGGTTAGATTTGTTAATTCTACTTCATCAATGAGATTAAACCACTCTTTCAATGACTGTAATTTCTCTATTTTCTCTGAATCGGCAATTTTTTCTAATGTTTCTTCTAACGCATGGCTATCCCCACTCACAAAGAATACATTCCCCTTTTTAATGATAAATACTTCATTAAGACCTTTAAGGGGTAATATAACTCTTCCCTTGGCATCAATCTTTCGGATAGATGGTTTTATGTCCATAACCTCACCAATAAAAAGTTGGCCCACTATTCTTTATATGGGTTCCCACTTAAAGGTGGGATCTGAATATGACCCATAGATTGACCCTTCTCGTCTAATAGCGATATCTACTGCAGCTGCAATGAGGAATGGGGGAGCAAGATCAAATAATTTGTTCAAAATGGAAAACAATGCTGCTAGAATTATTGTAATTCTGTGAGATTTTGAATATCGAATTAACCGTAATAGGGGTGGAGTGTTATTCATAGATGAAGGGGATTAACCTTAACTTTTTCCATTATTTGATATGAAATAATGTATGATTTTACAAAAAAGTGATTTGTTGAGAATGTAATTCTCCATCCCAAGATAAATTCACAATGCTGTTATTCGAAATTTTTTCAATTTTCCATAGATCAGTTTCATGTTTCTGGTTAAAGTAGTCGACAATTGTCGAGGAGCATATTACACAGAAATTTTCCCGTTTTCCTGTAAACAACTGATAGTAAGGCATCATTCTCATCGACTCATCGCTTAGAGCTGAAAAAGCGATCAGCTGTGGTTTATTATCGGTAATTTCTAAGATATTTAGCTGTACTTGGTAATTCGTATTTGACTCTTGATGGAGCTCAATTATTTCTTGGAAAAAAGGAATCCAGAATTGCTTAACACTGTTTTTGGAAGTTTTCTTCTCTTCTAGTTTCTGTTTTATTAACCGACTCAAGATCTGCGTATCAGAATACTCACCAAGTTCCTTGGGATGTATTTGTGACTCTTTATCCAGTTGAGCATTGACAAGTTCCGAACTTACTTTCCCATTGTGACTAAGATAAATCTTCCATGAACTCTTATCATCATGAATCAGGAAAGGTTGTACCTGTTGAAAAGTTACAGGCATGCTTACACTTGCCCTCCTCGCATGTGCTAAAACTATTTGATTTACGGATTTGAGAAAGGGAGTTGCCAAGATTGAACGTGTTAGACTATTCTTTCTATAGGAGAATGCTGGTTTCAGATCTAAATTTTTCTGTTCCCAGTTTATTACGCAATCCTTATCTGTACCAAGGGTAACAACACCCCATCCATCTTGATGAACACATGTTTTTTTCGGTACGCCATACACATCATGTAAATAATGATCATTCTTGGTTGATTTCAACCATGAATAAATCCAATCTTTAGTTACATGTCTTAAATGTTTCTTTGCTTCCTGTTTTGACCAGAGGGCTAATAGACGGCACATAGTAATTTACTCACTAAATCGTTCGATGAGATCCTTTGATGGATAATAAGTATACGCAACAAAAATCGAATTATTAGAAACTGATTTCACTTCTACTAGAATCCTGTGATATAAGGAACCCTCCCCTTCGATTAAATCAATTTGTCTCCAATGAGATTCTGTTAACTCAAAATAAACCTCACCTGGGACATGATCACCGATTTCTTTGACTATAAAAGGAAATCCTAATTCCGGAGGTGCAACCTTCCGATGATTAAGTAGAATGGCTTTTTCAAATTGTAGACCTTGGAGGTAAAAATTTCGGCTGAATCCATGTTGTAACGTCCCATAGACAAAAAGACGGTCACAATCTTCTGTAATCTTCAAGTCACTATTTCCTCAATTCACTTTAGAATCCAAAACCACCAAATAGACTACGTGATAAATAATCAGATCTACTTAATGCAGTCAGAATTCGATCCCTGTTAACTAATGGGATTTTTATTCCTTGGACATCCAGAGTATTAACTATTCTAATTCCATCGAAATTAGTAACAATACCATCCTTTTCCTGATATGTTAGTTCATAGTCCACAGACAAGATACCTTGTACCTGTGTTCCACGGGACACGCCATATTTTCTACCCCGTTTGTCAGTTATTGTTCGAGACTTATTCAATTGAACAACAGCATAAATTTTTCCCTGCTGACGAAGCTCTTCAATTCTTCTGGTCTTAAAATCAGGTTCAAGTTCAGCTTGATATTCTGATATTCTTTTTGGTAGAGATTTTATTTCCACGCCAAGCATTTCTTGATACTTTTCTGTTTCACTCACCCAACGAGTAACACTCTCTTTGATAGATTCTTCTTCGGATTTATTGCGGATTAGGGAAGCTTTCATCCCATTATAGACCGCTCGTTCTACATTCGTTCTATGATTAGAATCTGGTGTTATTTCTCCTGTTTGTTGTAAATAAATTGCATGGAGTGCAGAAACACAGCAAAGATAGGCAAGATCGAGTAAGTAATTGTGATCCTGTTGAATATCAAAAATCCTGACTTCAACACGATTTGTCATTAAGGAGGAATCTTCATCATCACCAATATTTGTCAGAGGCCCTCTTGGGGTAATGTCAACAAGTCTTTCACCCCGAGGATTGGTTATAACTTTTTTGACAGCTTCTCCTGCTAATCGAAGGGTGTAGCGCATTCGGCCATAATATTGCATCGGAATTAAGGCAGCAGTTCTTTTCGGGACTTGAATTTGAGCTGAACCATTTGGCTTGAGAACAGTGGAATTGTTGATCCGATTACTTGCGATATTCGTCCGAGATCCTTGAAAAACTGGAGAGTTTGCGGATAATGCAATTAATTCTGGAAGATAATTCCAAAGATAGTCATGAACGGCAGCTAACTCTTCAACGTTCATGAACCCACCTTTTCGTT
>JAEOTU010000384.1 GCA_016839665.1 Candidatus Hodarchaeota archaeon | reverse complement strand
TCACAAACATCTCCATTTAGCTCTTCTATGACACCAGTGGAGACATGTCCAGGAATGATTGGATATGGTACTCCATCCAAGTGACCTTTTCGAAGATGAACATCTGTCCCACAAACTTCAGAATAAGCAGTTTTTATCAAGACAGCTCCAGGTTCTAAGACTGGGTAAGGTTGTTCTTGCATTTCAGTTGTTCCATTTGTTGTCATTATTACTGTTTTTACCATTTATAATGCCTCTAAGGAAGGTTTCTTTACATATGAACCTCTCAAATAAGAGATTATTGCGCCAAATAATGCAAATAATGAGAAAAGAAAGAATGTCTGCCCTAAACTTATGTAATAACTTGAAACATAAGTTACTCCAGAAGTGATGTTGTTTGGATTGTTTATAATGAAGAATAAAGCAAAAAAGGATGAGCTTATAGTTGTCCCTAAGGCAAAACCTATATTTCGGGAAAGACCAATAAGACCAGCTACTACACTTACATCGCCTTTTGGGGCTACATTCATAACAGAAGTACCATTTGAGACAGTAAATGTAGTTAGTGATCCTGCAGAAAACGCAACCAACGGTATAAGAATAAAAATAATATCACGTATATTGTTAGGGAACACATTAAAAAGAATAGCAAGAGACAATACAAAAATACTCAAGAGGATTGCTCCAAAGGAGGTCGATTTTTTAGCCTCAAATTTCTCCGCGAAAAAACCAGCAAATGGTCCCATTACCGCCATTGCAAGAGGAGGAACAACCATTAAAATTCCTGTTTGATCTGGTTCAAACAATAAAACCTCCTGATAGTAAAATGGTAGAAGAAAGACCACGCTATAATAAACCATATAACACAGAAAAGAAGAAACCATCCCAGTTAAAATCGTTCTATCCCGCATGATATCAACAGAAATCATTGGAGTTGGATGATTACTTTCTATACGTATAAAAATAAGTCCACCAATCAGAGCAATTGCAATGAAAATTACACCAATAGGGTCCCCTTTAAATAAGGTTAAAATCCCTTGAACTAGAGAGAAAGCAGTGATAATAAAAACAATCATTCCTCCGTAATCCAGTTTATACCTTTTTTCTATTGTTTCTGGAATAAACCGTTGAACAAGCATAATCCCAAGTAAACCAACTGGTAAATTTATCAGAAAAATACTAGGCCAACCCACATATTTCGTTAAAATCCCTCCAAGAGCTGGCCCTGTGGAAAGTGCAGATGCGACTACTAATGAATTAATACCAATCGCCCGACCCCTTACTGATGGTTCAACATAGGTTATTACTAATGCTAAACCGTTTGCCATAAGGCCTGCAGCTCCAATTGCTTGAAGGGCTCTAGCGAGAACTAAAATCTCTAAGATGGGAGAAAATGCACAAAAGAGAGATCCCAATATAAAAAATAACATTCCAAGTTGGAAAATCTTTTTTCTGCCATAATTATCTCCAAAAGACCCCCCAATTCCAATTAAAGAGGATATTACAAGAAGATAAATGATCACAACCCATCTTACGCCTTCCATATTAGTATTTAACGCATTGGCAATTGTAAATAACGAAACATTGACAATGCTTCCGTCCATAGCTGACATGAAAGTTCCAATGGATGTAATAGGTAGAATCATTCGTAAAGGAATGATAGTAGCTTCTGAAGGTTTAGAACTAGAGCTTCTGTTATTATCTTCGTTCATATCTATTGGAGTTTCCTTGGATTTATTAGTGGAATACGAAGAATATATTCTTTGAAAAATACTTTACTCTATTTAGTGTCTTTTTTTAATGGGAATTTATCAGTTTTCTTTAGTTGATCTATAATTCCTACACCTTTGATTCAGGAACTTCCTTGTGGGTTTCCTTTAACTCGAAAACAAGGCCTGTTAGAGTAAATTAACGATTAGTAGTGTTTTTCATGAAGTCACTGGCAAAGAAATCCATCAATTCTTTCATGGATAACTTTTGGATTTATGAAAGGCGGATAAATTATTCAGATTCTTTTTTTATAATTTAGAATCAGATATCATCTAGAGGTGGCCTGAATGACAATGTCTCAAATCAACTCTACAACAAGAAAAATTAGTTTTGATATTCCTTCCTATATGGAATTTTTACCTCACTTGAAAAAATCGGATTTAACACCGACAGAACAGAAATTATATCTGCACTTATCTTTTGAGTTTCAAATAGAATTAGATAGCGCTTCCAGTTTCCAGATAGGTGCTCAGGAATGGTACCAAAAACTTCCTAACAAATTACAGCAATATGGTTTAAATGTTGAAGAATGGGAAAGGATTTCTACCGTCGGTGATAATTGTGACGCAATTCAAGGTCAACTCGATGAATTAATAACAAAAATTGACGCAATTCGGAATAATGTAATCCATAATCTCACCTAGAAGTTTTTCTCTATCATAAGAGTCATCCTGAGGTGACGTATAATTTGACAATGGATCAGATCAGCTCCACACTAAGAAAGATTAGTTTTGACATCCCAACTTATATGGATTTTTTGCCTGATTTGAAAAAATCAGATCTAACACCGACAGAACAAAAGTTGTATCTGCAACTCTCTTTTGAATTTCAAATAGTGTTGGATAATGCACCTAGTTTCCAGATGGGTGCTTACAAATGGTATCAAATGCTTCCTAAAAGATTGGAGAAATACGGGATAACAAATGATGAATGGGAGCGAATTTCTACCCTTGGTGATAATTGCGAGGATATCCAAGATCAATTGATTCAATTAGTCGAAAAACTAAATGGATAGATTTATTTCAGAAGTTAAGCAAACTAGGGAAATTTTTTTTAGAACAAACTTGATTAAAAAGCTTAATTTTATTCATTTTTCGAGCTAGTTAAATCTGTTTTCTAGATACTTCTGTTCAGGTTAACATAACTTTGGGGTTTGAGTGATTCGCTATTATTGGGCTTTTTGTTCTTTATTTCATTTATTTTTTTTTACTTAAAAATGAGTGCGGACGAATGTATCTGATTTTCTTTTATATTTTAGAAAACAATAGCCCTATAAGGAGTTATTCCTCATGACTATGGATCAAACTAACAATCCACCAAAAAAGATAAGTTTTGAAATACCTACCTACATGGATTTTTTACCTGATTTAAAAAAATCAGATCTGACGCCAACTGAACAAAAATTATATCTGCAATTGTCGTTTGAGTTCCAAACAGTATTGGATAATGCACCTAGTTTCCAGATGGGTGCTTACAAATGGTATCAAATGCTTCCTAAACGATTACAGGAGTATGGAATTACTAACGATGAATGGGAACGGATTTCTGCCATTGGTGATAATTGTGATGAAATCCAAGATCAATTGCTTGATTTGATTGCAAAACTAGATGGCAAGATTAATTTTTAATAAAAATCAAAAAAAGAGTCCTCAAAGTATTTCTTTTATCTTAAGTAAGAAAGATAGGTCATCAATAACTGGTTACTATTTATTTGTAAAAATTCCCTCTTCTCATCCTCATATATCATTTTAGTTTAGTCTCATGAAGGAAACAAAGAGGATAATTCCTAATACTCAATACTACATTCAAAGAATCACTGAGTGGAGACTTATTCTTTTATAATTGCGCCTTGCAAGAAATTAAAAGCTACTTAATGCAAATGGTTCCTAGATTTCTCTTTCCTAGATATTATCATTGTTTTTACACACCAAAATTATTCTGTAGAATAGAGAAAACTAGGTAGATGTACTGAAGTGCGACCTGATCGAATCAAATTAACAACTCCAGAGGCTTTTATGATAGCCTTTAATCGATTTGAGTCAAAGAAAAATTATGATGATGATCGATCAACCGATGAGAACAGTGTAAATCGTCAACCGAATGGTCATTGACAAAGAGTTTCTTCATTGTGAACTCTTCTTAAAAACGCATAAAGTCAGGTCGTCTGTTACATCTACGTAATCTATCACCATTTTCATACCTATTTTCATCTCGTCTGGCTTAGCTTCGATTCTTGTTATTATTCTACCAATTTTCTCATGTAAGTTAATAATTCCTAGAACATAGGAACCATTAGAAGCTAGTGGTAACATATATATTTCAGTCCAACTGTAGAGCTCACCTTTTCCACTTAATTCTACCCAGTCAAAATCATCTGAAAAACATTCAGGACAACGCCTCCTAGGTGGAAAGAAAACTTCCTCACAGTCCTTACATTTTTGAGCTAGAAGCTTTTTATTTCTCAATCCCTCCCAGAAGCTCTTCGTAGCAGTATTGATTTGTGGATATAAAAAGGGGATATTTAATGCAGTCATTTCAGTCTCCTCTCTGAAAAATAAAAACCATACAATTGTTGATTGCGCCTCCTTCGCAGTGGAGGAGGCCAATTTCAGCTCCCTCAACCTGTAAGCTTTCAGCTTCTCCATTGAGTTGTCTCACTAGGCTTATTGCTTCGTAGAAGGGAGTAACCATTGCAGGATGTCCCCTAGAAAGCACCCCGCCATCCGTGTTAATGGGAATTTTCCCTCCAATCTCGGTTGATCCATCTTCGAGGGCTTTTATCATCTCCCCCTTCTCGAACCAACCTAAATCTTCTGGCAGTATTAATTCTTGAGGACTAAAGGGTGCATAAACTTCAGCAACATCGATGTCCTTTGGTTTTATCTTAGCTCGTTTATAAGCATCTCTAGCAGCTATCTTTGCTGCAGGAAAAGTAGTTAGAGATTTGTCACAACGATCAGTTGGAACACCACACGAATTGTCATGATGTTCGCCAACTGATTTTATGAAAACTGGTGTATTTGTGAGCTGTCTAGCTTTCTCCTCTGAAGCTAACACCACAGCTGCAGCTCCATCTAGAGCCGCACAACTATCAAGAAGTTTGATGGGGGAACATAAGACGGGGGAATTCATAACGTCATCCACTGTTATTGGGTTCTTAAAAGCAGACCAAGGATTTTCTACTGCATTTTTTCTATTTCTTACACTTGCCATTGCGAAATGTTCTTCCGTAGCACCAAACTCATGCATGTACCTTCGTCCTGAACACGCATAAGCCCAGATGATGCCAGGACCAGCAAAAGGTTGAACAGTCGGATCTAGAAATTCCGAACCCGCTAAAGGATCTCTAAACAATTCTGGTGATAAACGAGGCTTCAGAGAATGTTGTCGTTCTACCCCATAACACACAGCGACATCGATATATCCTAACCTTATTTCATTCATCGCATGCTTAATGGCTAAACCCGCAGCTATACCACCATTATTGATCTCAGTCATAGATTTAGGTGATATCCTCAAGTATTCAGCTAGAAGGGAAGCTTGGAGTCCAAAGGTATTTTGGAGATCTGGGGTCGTGATTAATCCCTCAATATCTTCCTTAGTGATTCCTGCATCTTCTAAAGCAAGAGTAACAACATCACTAGCTAGATTGGCTTCAGATTCATCTGGATATTTTCCAACTTTGATACAACCGTAACCTACGATCGCCACTTTTTTAGAAATCATCTTGTGACATCACTTCTGTAGAATAATTAGGTTATAGAATAAATCAGATTCCACATCTAAATGGTGATTCAGCTATTAAATTTCATATGGTTAATATGTGAAATCATGTATTCAAAATGGGTTATAGAATCGATATTTTTTAATTTTCAGTTGAAAGAAGGGAGTATCTTTCGAAAATTCGGATAATTTCTCTAGAATATCTTTTATGCTTTCTCAGGAGGATCCACGGGATTAGAAATCGTAATAAAATCAAATTTTTGTGCTGTGATTTTCATTTCCGTGTTGAGGGTTAATAAAGTAAAAAAGCCCCAGACAGCAATATTTGTTCTACTTTTAACAATTTTTTCAATTAATCTAGGAATAGCCAACGATAGATTTCAGGATAGAAATGCAACTTATGTTCAACATTTGAAAAATGAAACACTAGAAGGGCCAAGGGATGTAATACGTGGAAATAAAATTAACCAAGATATACAAACTGTAATAAAATCTCCTTTTCAAAATATAAACAAACCTTCTGTTGAATTTACTGACAAGTCTTCCTTTAGCATCTGCAAAATGGATAGTAATACGGAATCAAGGTGGGCGGATGTTAGGTTCAAATATCGGAAACGAATCAATATTAATGCATCAAAAGTAATTAATGACTTATCTAATTTTCCTGTGTTGATAGATTTCTATGACAACGATTTAAAGAATGTAGGTCAAACCAATGGGAATGATATAAAATTTACAGATATTTTAGGTAATAAATTAGAACATGAAATTGAAAGATTCGATCAAGATCATAATTCAACCCACTCCCGATTGATTACCTGGGTTAAAACGAATCTTTCGAGCCAAGATGATACACAACTTCTTATTTATTATGGTAATGATACGATTAAAAATCAAGAAAATCCCGAAGGAGTTTGGGATAATAGTTATGTTGCTGTATGGCATCTATCGGAGATTTCAGGAATACGTTACGATTCGACTTCAAATAAGTTTGACGGAAGTCCCCAAGATTTTGATGGTGATGAAGCAATAGATGGTAAGATCGATGGTGCTGATGAATTCGATGGAGTAAGCGAGTATATCGAGACATATAGCCTTCCCAGTGACTTAGGTTTGGGGAGAAAAAACCCTAAAACAATTAGTACATGGGTATACACAAAGAATTTTAATGGAGAAGGTATTTTTGAGTTTGGCAAAGCAGGAGCTTCAAAAGCTTATTGCGCATTAGGAGCTCTTTCAACCACTAATGAATGGAGAGGAGACTGGGGAGGATCAAAACATAGTGATTTTTCTTACAATTCGTTAAACAGTTGGGTTTATTTCTCTGTTGTTTATGACGGAGATAAGAATGTAAAAATATATGCTGATAACCAAGTTGTGGTAAATGAAAACAATTTAAAACTTAATATTTTGGATGATTTAACATTTAAATTTGGGAAATGGCATGATACCTCATTCAGAGGAATAATTGATGAGATTCGTGTGTCTACAGTTACACGATCAGACTATTGGATTAAAACTGAATACAACAATCAACATGATCCAGCTAGCTTTGTTTCAGTTGGTTTTCAAGAGACTGATGATAATCCTCCCGTTGTAAACAGCTTTGGTGTCGAGGATTTAGGTGATGACAAACTTACTTTTCATGCCAATGTAACTGACGATCTATCCTTCCCTCAAAACGTCACACTTACTATTAATGGTTCCGAATATGAGATGGAACAGGATTCGGGCGGAATTTGGATCTATCAATATTCAGCAATAAAATGGAGTGATTATCTTGTATACCAAATCAGCAATGCTACAGATGCTTTTGGTAATTATTTAACAACTGCTTCGACTATTAAAGATGTTATTTGTAAAACAGATAATATACCGCCACGAGTAACTGACGCTTATTATATGCTTGATGATGAAGACGAACCAACCGAGATAACATTTTACGCGGAAGTGGAGGAAAATGGTTCAGGTATTGATGAAGTAATTCTTTATTATCAGTTTGAAGCAATTGACGGGAATATAAGTGAAGCAGGGCTAGGATCTGCTTTTTCCCAAGAAATGAAATCACAGTGGGATCAAGTCTCAATGGAATTATATGAGAAATCAGGGATTCTTGATGTTTATTCTGTTACAGTGCCCTTTCCCGAGAATAAAACAAACTGGAAAGTTTTGTATCAAGTTTCAGCGATTGATGTAAATGGGAATGGTGATATTGAAGCTTTTCAAATCGATCTGGTCCATGTGGAAAGAGAGATCATCATCTCCTATCCATCAGACACAGAGCTCACTCCCTTCCCTGATATGCAATTCATAATATTAATTATGATATCAATGGTTATTGGAACGATTGTAATCACCATTGTTTCTAAAAGACTATTCCAAAAACCTGAGTTAATTGGTCTGGATAAAAACTTGGTTATGAAGAATATCGATAAAGTGAGTAAAGTAGAGCTGTTGTCTGCCCTCAATACTCATACATTTGGAATTGTAGTGTCATTCTTTGATGAACAAAGTGGTCCATCTCCGTTATTCGTTACACCAAAACCCTTAGAGGACTCTAACATGATTTTACGTCTTTCATTCCGAGCATTCAGTAATTGTGAATTTTCCTCTGATTTTGAAGACGTGAATCAAGCTATTTTCAATTTCACAAGCGCCCAACAAACTTTTATCAAAGTAATTTCGTATAGTTTTGCGCTGAATCGTCCTCATGCTCGTGCAGGACAAGAAAACATTACCTTAAGCATCTTAATGCAACCTACAGTTTATCCAATTTTTAATCAATTTACTGAAATGTTATCTGATCGTATCAGAAAAATCCATAAACTTCTTGATAAGAAGCCTGAGGAAAAATTTAAAATTATTCATGAACTTATTGATATGAGAGAGTTAATTTCCAGAGTTATTCTGTCATATTCGAAAATCTATGGTAATACTCAGGATATTTTATAATATCAAGACCGTTTAGATTTTCTTTGGTCTTTTTCTATAAAAAATTATCAAAATTAAAGTGAACAGAAATATAACTGTGCTAATTGGGGTTGTTTTTGGCTCAGAATTAGTGGGCATTGTTGTCAGGTACGAACTTTCCCAGTCAGTTGTCAGATTTTCTAGAATTATGTTACTTAAATCTAAATCTTCAACTAAAATTTGTTCATACTCAGTTATACTCGCTTCGGCGTCTGCAGCATAATCCGTCTGTTCAAAATAGAGATATTCTTTTAATAATCCTCTTGGTGTATAAGTAATATTTCTTACTCTTTTACTGACCCCTCCTTCAATAGCACACCCACAACCAGTTTCAACTAACATTATGCCATATCCATCATAAATAGAATTAACTCTTGCTAGGAAATCCCCCTCCGAAAGCTCTTCTAGAGTAGTATCTATGTTGTTTACAAATGTACCTATCTTGATACCTGATTGAATAATCAAATCTTCACTATTTAAGTCTACAGAGAAAACTATGGGTATTTCACTTAAGCGTGCGATAGTTCCAATTTCAGACAATTCATCTGGTGACGTAACGCTACTAAAACTATTGTAAAAAGGCGTTTGCATCCAATGGACAGTATCTTCACTTAGCCAACGTTTAGCCTTAATATGAGTCTCGTTCCTACTTTCAGGGAAAGAATCCTCCAGTTCTATAACCTTATACAATAAGTAGCTCCATGAACTCCATGTTTGAGCACTAGAATTGCGATCATGTCTTTTGTATATGATATTCTCTCCGATTTGAACGTCAGTTTCATAATTTAACCCCAAAACAGGCTCGAGTATGTTTCCACTCATTGCTATTGTGAAAAGACACAATATCGTTGATATTTTTAAAATTTGAATTTTTGGCAACCAATTCACCACTATAGTCTCATATCATCATTTTCAATCAATCAAAGACAGATCCAAAAGTAGAGCACATATTCTGGAGAGTTAATAACACGAGCATCTGAGGGGATGTGAATATGATTCCCTTGCCAACTCCCATATTTCTCTGACCCGCTTTCGTACACAAAACCACAGGCATCATAAGCCTGCCATTCATTAACTTGCTCTACATAATATGTTTTGACAATGTCAGCAATCCCGATAGATTCATACCATTTCATTCCATACGTGATGTTTCCCTGATCTGCTAATGATAAAATCGTATCAATTGCTGTTACAACTCCCTCTTGGAACATATCGTTTCGCACGTTATGCGCTGTGACATTCACATTGTTGAATTCAAGATACCCTTCCCCTGGAGGTCCCCATATCGTAACTTTTGGAACGATTATTTGGCCATCATTTGTTTTCTGTCGTTCCACTTCCTCTTTCCATGTCATATGAACTGCATCAATAACCGTAGATCCAGTTGTTTCTAGTCTAATAGTCGTTTTATCTTTATAGGGATAATGATCCATTCGAAATACATTATATTCCCACCATCCTCCGCTATAATAAGCCCTGTATCTCCAATTAGGGATACCGTTTATCGTATCAACAATGAATGTGTTCATACTCTGATTAAAATGGTATTCCATCTCAATTTGACTTGTATTGTCTAAGTTCACCAAAATATCGAATAAACTGAAATATCCTTCTTTGAAAATATCTGGTCTCACGGTAATAATATCTTTTGGCTCAAAAGAAAATGTTCCGATAGAGTTTATAGATATACTTCCTGTTAGTTTTGGTGTAGTATCCTTTGGTGAAGTATTATTTGGTAAAATATTATCTGGCGAAGTATTATTTAAGGAAGTATCATTGTTGTTTATCATGTCTTTGCCATCATCGTTTGGTTAGTTCGTAGATGATCCATTATCATCAGTAGCTATAGGATTTGAAAGAATGTACCCTCCGTAAGCAATACCACTTATTAAAAAAATCCCTAGCACCGTAATCCACATCCAATTCTCTCTTATTGAACGCACCCATGTTCACAGTTATAGTACTTTTAATTGGATTTAATTGAATTTAGATATGAAAAACGGATCCATCACTTGGACTGATTGTACTAGATTGAGAGTTTTAATTTTAGTAATTCTACGCATACTACTTAAATGAGACATCTTATACTTCAACATCAGACTCTGGCTAAGCAATCATGGCAAAAATTAGCAAAAGGAAGAATTTTCCATTAGATCTTAAGTTGAATAACTCACTCCATCCATATAAAT
>JAEOTU010000383.1 GCA_016839665.1 Candidatus Hodarchaeota archaeon | reverse complement strand
CTTTTACTTCTTTCAGAGAAGCTTTTTGGATAGTAAGAGTCTTTAACGTGTGCAGATTCTGCTTTGTTCCAATCAATATGGCTCCTCGTAAAGTATTATCTTTGAAGAAGAGCTTTTGATAAACTCCTGCATCGGAATCAATCTCAACACATTCTTCCTGAATTCCCACACCAGTAGTAACATCCCCAAAGGATGTTAAATTTATACCAGCAACTTTTAATGTGGTCCATGGGAGTGTACCAGTGTACGGGACTTCACTACCAAGCATATTAATAGCAGCAATCTTTGCTTGATCAATAGCAGTGGGAATAATACCAAATTTCGACCCAGTGAATGATTCAATGTCGACCGCATCTCCAGCAGCATAAATATCGGGGATGCTAGTTTGCATAAAGGGATCGACAACTACTGCGTATTTCCCTATTCTGATCCCTGCTTTACGGGGGAGCTCATTAGCGTTTTGAATTCCAGTCGCATTGAGTAAAAAGTCACATTCATGCCTCCTCACTCCCGAAGTATCCTTAAGAGTAATGGAAACATTTCCGTCTACGTGTTTGACACTCACGCAGGATGCATCGAATAAGAAATTGGTTTTGAAGGTTTTGTCCAGCACTTTATGTAAGAAATGTCCACCTTCCATGTCGAGCTGTTTCCTGAGTAGATAAGGGGATCTATCGATAATTGTAGGGGTGATATCAATATCAGAAAGCGTTTTCGCTAGCTCAACTGAGAGTAAACCACCACCTAAAATTGTAGCAACCCCCGTTGAACTGGCTTTGGCTCGCTCACGGATGGCAAGAGCGTCTTTTATGTTTCGTAAGCAGAAAACTGGACCGTCTAAGATCCCTGTGATAGGGGGTATGAATGGTTTGGATCCTGTAGCGATGAGGAGCTTGTTATAGGATATGGTTTGCCCATTCTTAATTTTTACTGTTTTAGTTGCACCATCAATACCGATGACTTGACTATTGAGAAATAGAGAGATCCCATTCTCTTTATACCAAGCTTCAGGAAAACGAAGAATCTCTTCGGGTTTCTTCCCTAGAATAATCTTATAAATAGAGGGGCGGGGATAATGAGGATAGCTATCTTCTGTAATCACTGATATTTTGATATCCTCAGCATTCTGACGAAGAGCGATAGCTGCTGTTATACCTGCATGACCAGAACCGATAATAACAACGTGCACTGAAATCACTTTTGATTTTAAAATGTTGTTAGACTTAATGTCTTTGATGAATGTACTGATCAGCACTCATATTAGGATCCAGAAGATGACCACTAACTTTCTTTTTTGTTTCTAGATACTGAATATTGTAGGGATTTTCAGGATAAATGTGTTGAACTCGCTCAGTAATCTCAATTCCCCATTTTTGGAGTTCAAGGATTTTTTTGGGGTTATTAGTTAGGAGTCTTACAGATTTGACACCGAGACTTTTCAACATATGCCCTGAAATATGGAAAACTCGTTGATCATCCTGAAATCCTAGTGCTAAATTAGCCTCAACAGTATCCATACCTTGATCCTGTAGCGCGTAGGCTTTCAATTTGTTTGTTAACCCAATACCTCGGCCTTCCTGTCGTAAATAAAGAACAATGCCTTCTCCTTCTTCTTCGATTCTTTCCAGAGCGCCTTTAAGCTGATCTCGACAATCACATCTTAAACTCCCAATTGCATCACCAGTCAGACATTCAGAGTGAATACGTACTAATACATTTTCCTTATTAACCACATCTCCCTTAACAAAAGCTGCATGTTCTTTCTCGTCAGCCGTTTGGTGATATCCAATTGCCACAAAATTTCCAAAACGTGAAGGTAATTTTGCTGCGGAAACAACCTTAACACAGAAGTGATTCATAGGTGGAGGACATTGATGATCCTTATCTTTTTCAATGATATCAAAATAAGATTGAGGAACCGAATCAGGTGTTGCTTGGTCTGACATCTTTAATATACATCCATAAAACACTTATTATAAATGAAAAAACCGAGAATATTAAAACTTATTACAGTTCTCGATTCATTTCATATGATTAGAATTAAGGTTATTCATCTTTAACGGGTTTTATTGTTAAAGGATTCTCCTTGAATATAAAAAGAATTAATAAGATGATTCCTGCGAGGGAGATAAATTCAATTAATCCCGCAGCCACAAAAGCAACCACAAAATCTGCAGCTTTTTCTGGTGCTGGGGCAAGTAATCCTCCAATTAGTGGGCCAGTTATTATTCCAACATTTCCCAATAAGTTAAAAAAGCCCATTCCAGTGGCATTATCATCTGCTTCAACCATATCACCTACAAGGGCCATTGCAGACGGGCCTGTAAAACCATTACATATTCCTAGGAGTACAAATGCTATTATTATTGCAAATAATCCGAAAGAGCCAAAGAATCCTGTTATTGTCAACATGATCCCAACACCAATACTTCCAAAGATCAAGGGTTTGTATCGTCCGATTCTGTCTGACCATCTACCCACAGGGTACTGTAGAATAATGAAAGGTAATGCGAAAAGGCCTAGCACCATTCCACGAAGTCCTGGTTTTACTCCAAGGCCAATTTCTAGTAAAAAAGGCAGAATGAATAGGATGAAACCAATATGCAGTCTATCGACAAAGTTAAAAATAGCCGGAATAATCAAGCGAGGTTTACGGAAGACAATAGCTATATTTTCTGACAAGGAGGGTTTTGCTGTGAGTTGATGGGGTTCTTTAAGTAAAAAAAATGATCCTAGTGAGACAAAGATGCTTGAAAATGAAGCTATATAATATGGAATAAACACTCCAAGACTAGCGAGAATACCTCCTAGTACAGGGCCAGTACCCATTGCAGAGGCTAGAAAAATCCCAAATATTCCCATGTTCCTTCCCCGATTTTGTGCAGTTGACAAATCTAACACAAGTGTCATTAGAGTTTGCCAACATAATACTGTAAAACCTCCTTGCAGGAATCGGAATATCAACAATAAAGAAAAATTCATGGTCATTGTCATCGCTAAAAAGAATAGCGAAGAACCCAGACTCCCCAATAAAATGAATATTTTTCTTTTCCCAATATGATTTGACAGGATAGCGGTCAGAATACCCACGATCAAGTAGGAAGCATAAAGCACTGTATCAAAATAGGAGGCTTCTAACATATTTACATTGAATCGGCCAATAAATTCAGGTATATTCGTGTGTAATAATGCTGGGCCTAATATGGTTAATAGTGTTAACAAACCCAATATAATGATTTGTGTCATCGAATCTGGATTTCTATCGTTTTGTAAATCTGGGTTAATATATTCTTTGTTTATTTTCCATCCTTTCCTAAGATTATTTTGAGAATTAGAAATGAAAATTTAATGTCAATAATAAACCAATAAACAAGAATAAAAATGATAAAATCATATATATCGATGCTGCTTTAAAAATTTTAAATGTACGAAGGGTTGTTGGTGTTATAAAATTTCTTATTGCAAAGGAAATGATGATAGCGCAAAAAAAGCCCAAGGGGATCAATAATATTATGTGAATTTCAAGTAAAATCCCAGTAATAACAGAAATTAGCGCTGATATTAATGCTGAAAATGTAATTACTTGTATTGTTTGGGGCTTTCCGCTTACTACTGGCCACATAGGCACTTTAGCATCAATATAACCTTGTAAATTCTTGGGAAGAAGAGATAGGCTAAGAATATGCAATGGAATCCAACAGATAACAAATAACGCAAACAAAATTCCTATTAAATCAATATTATTGATTACTGCTGTCCGACCAGCAACTGCTGGTAAGCCTCCAGCTATACCTCCAAAAATAATTGAAAATTTAGTCCTCCTTTTGAGTAAGATAGTATAAATGACTACGTCGAAAAAGAAACCGAGAAAAATCACTATTGTCGTCAATAAAGGTAAAAATAGCCATGAAATTAATAACCCCGCTCCTGTAAAAAAGACGCCATGTTTTAGTACTGTGGATGGAAGGATCTTCCCACTAGGAAGAGGTCGATTCTTCGTTCTTTCCATTATGGCATCAATATCTTTATCAATATACATATTAAGCAGAGTGCTTCCTGAAATAGCGAAAAACATCGCTACAATCAACACTATAAAAATAAATGGATTAAAAGTATATTGAAGAGCACTTATGAGAAATGCAAAGGCACTGGTAGAAACCAATAGAGCAGTTTGTTTTCCCTTGATTAAATCACCATATATACCAAGAGGTAGAAAAGGATAAACAGAATATGCATTATTATTTTGACTATTATTTTCCTTTTTCATTTATTTATCATCACTAATGTCAAAAAAGAAGTGGAGGTACAGAAGTTCATTCCACAACTAATACGGGGGATTATTCTGGAAAATCTATGACATCCTTTCTTCCTTTGAGGATTTCGATGAGCTGATGGAAACAAAATATGGTAATTGCGACGACAAAGAGCATTATACCAAGATCAAGTACAAGAGGTAACCAAAAAGCATTTTCATTCCAGAATTCCTGCACATCTGCATATAGAGTCAAATTTGTTGCCCAAGCAGAATCAAGATGGGGGAAATACAAAAAGATTGTAGCTAATCCAAATGCAATAACACTACCAGCAAATAATGTCCAAGCCATTACTTTACGTGCCATTCCTTGTATATCTAACACATCTATAATGAGGAGGAGTAAGATGACTGCTGATAATGTAGCTAAAACGTGCCAATGACCGCGAGCAACCGTAGTTTCAACAGCTAAAGGTCCATCACGAAATGATATGAAAGGAAGAACGTTTACCAAGGGTGAAGCACCTTCAGGATCTGTAGGCCCTCGAAGGCTTAAGGCAAGAAATATACCTCCAAATGTCATAACAAAGTTAACCCATATGAATTGAAAGTACAAAGCAAATTTCACTGGCATTCCAGTAATCACAGCTTTGGAACGTTTCAACCAAGAAGCAGATTCATATTTATCACCAAGAAATGTCTTACTTGCTCTATTCCAACCAGTAAATGCTAGTATGAGACCAACGACCACAAGAATAGCTGCGCCGACGTAGATCAAGTAATGCATATCAAAGGGATACGAGATTACAGAGTTAAAAGTGACAGCCCAAGATCCTATAGACATAATCAACATACCTGGCATGGCAAGTATCATTGAAATCCGATACCATTTTCCCTTCTGGTCAGGAACAGTATACCGATAGACTACTAGTAAGATAATAACGTCAATAAGTGCCAACATGACGTGTAAATGCGCTTTTATAGCATCAACGAAGATTTCTGGGTAAGTATTATGATCATAAGGTCGAAGGAAGTATTCTGCTAGTAGAGGTATTAATCCATTTCCGAAAAAAGCTCCAATAGATCCTCCAAGAAATACACTGAGTAAAATACAGATAACTAATAGTGTGAGGGCTGATTGTCCAAGGAGGATACTTCGACCATCCTCTCGTGTGGGGAAAGATTTCGTTGGAAAAACACCGATAAGGAGCATGACACCCGCGTAGAAACAAAGAGATAACCCTACTAAGTACAATCCGTGCAAAATCCATGCTTCTGGAAAAATATAAGCGAATAATAGTGCATTTGCTGAAGCTAAAATACTACCAAAAAATACCGGGTATTTTACACGTGATTTAAATTTCTCCCGAACATCCATAAATTCTAACACAAAATATGTACAGGTAGCAATGAAAGGTACTGCGATTCCATGATACACCATGACGAGTCGGCCAGCTTTCTCAACGGGGTCAGAATCTAACGTTATCCAAGGGTCAATATTTAAGAGTGCCGTTACTGGTTCAGAAAAGGTCGATAAAAATAGAAT
>JAEOTU010000067.1 GCA_016839665.1 Candidatus Hodarchaeota archaeon | reverse complement strand
TATAAACAAATTACAAAGTTTCCCATTAAAAAGGAAAATGTTCATGGTGAACCCCCACATAAAATCATAGTTTTTATCAATCAATATTTAGAAGTCGAGAATTTTGAAATTAAAGATGTAATTGAAAAAGAAAAAGACGTTACTTATTCTAAAGAATTAACTAAACAAGTTTTAAGTGAGATTGATCTCTCAGATGAAGAAATTGATCTATATTTTCGAACGACAGGCCGTGAAGCAGTGTCTATTGGAGAAATGGCAATTCTAATTGACAAACCAAAAGAAAAATGTAAAGAAATTGCAGATAAATTTGTTGAGAAAGGGTTGTTTAAGGAGATCGTTGGTGCAACTCCTCACTATCAAGCTTTACCACCCTACGCTGCATTAATCGCACAATTAAAGAAATTTTATACTTATATATCAGATATAAAATCTACAATCCCTAAACAATTAGATAAATCTTTTGCTCAACTTGAGGTTGAAGCCAAAGATATGGAGAAAATGAAAGACACTGGTGCTGTAATGACAGATTTGAAGGAAAAAATGCTTACCCAAATTCACGCTCAAAAGAAAGAATTTGACGATACAATCACAGCAATCGATCAAATTAGAACAATCACAGATGATATATCTGGTCTTGGAGATTTAAGTCAATCTCTATCTGATGATCAAATTGGTTCTCTATCACAACAATTTGAAAATCTTAATGTTAGAACTTCTCAAATCATCAAGAACCAAGTAGATGATTTAAGAACTCAATTTGGTGATATCAAAACAACAATTACCGATAATTTGCAAAAACTTCGCTTAGGTGTAATTCAGCAAGCTGTAGGCGACATAATTGAGGGAGTTATTTCTACACGATTAAAGGACATTACAGATAATCTCAATGTACAATTAAGTGTAAGTCAGACTGTATTTGCCGATGAACTGAAAAAAGCAACACAAGGATTAAACACCGAAATTATTTCTAAATTAAAAGTTTCACTTGAGGATGCAGCAAAGAACATTGAATCGATCACATCAAAATCAGGAGACGATAAGGAGAGAATATTTGCAGATATTTCTGATAATTTTAATAAAGCCGTAAAGTTAGCAGAACAACGTATTGACGGTCTTTCTGGTGGAATTTTTGAGTCTTTTGGGAACATAAAAGACCTTTTTGGAAAAGGTATTGTCGACACGTTAGATCAAACACTAAATGATATCTTACAAAGACTAGAGGTAAGTGAAATCACTACTCGTGAATTTTGGGATCAAGCGAAAGGCCAAAGAGGTTTCACTATGAAAGATATCTGGTTTATCCGCTCCCCAGAAGCAGCAAGAGCTCATATAAACGAAGAAATATCAAATGCCAAGATGCGAGTCTTAATAGTTGCTCCAAATCTTTCTGATATCGAAATAGAGGCAATCAAAGCCCGTCCATCACGTATTAACTTTAGAATTGCGTCCTATATCGACCCCACTAATCCTGTACATGAAGCTATTATGCAAGAGATGGATAATATGGATAATGTGGATTATAGAAATCGGGCTCTACAAAATTTATGGGGTATTAATAAAGACTATGAAGAAGTTATTTTATGTGTTCTCTCAAAAACAGAAATTAGAGGAGATTATGTAACTGAAATCGCAGGAATTGGAAGTATAATTGAAGAACATATCAAAATTTTTGTGCCCATTCTTGAAGATGCCTGGGTTGGAGCACGAAAAGAAGTAATGCGTACAATTAAGAAGCCAGTCTCTTTAGAAACAAAACCTAAATTAGAAGAACCACTAAAAGAAAAGCCAGTTGTTCCTAAACCAGCAATAACAATCCCCCCGGAAGAACCTAGGGAAGTAGAGAAAGAAGCAGTGGAGGTTCCAAAAGAAACTTTCTTATCAAAGCAATTCCATGATGTTTTGAATAATCTTGATACTTTAACTGGTAGAGAAGTTTCAGCAGCTTTAGAAAGATTTCAAAATGAATACGTTAAGAGAGAAGGATATAATAGTGTATTAAAAAACATTCATAATACTAGTACAGAACTTAAGGATAAATCTGAGACATTAAGTCGTCCTGAAAAGGAAGAGCTAAAACTTTCAATGAAAATTTGGAAGCAAAAACTCAATCTTTAAGAAAATTCTTTTTTTTAAACATTTTTAATCTTATATTTCTCGTTAACTGTTGATTTTTTATAATAAAATACTTATTATTGTATAATTAATTTCTCTATTTATGGTTAAAGAGGTTATAACTCTAAAAACAGGGAAGATCAATGAATATCTCCATCATATTGATGCTAAGGCATATGGAACAACAAGGATGCTCTCAGTTTTTTTAGGAGAATTCGATGATTACTCACTTCTATTTGATTGTGGGTCTTCTTTAGATACCAAAAAAATCCTGAGATATATAAAAAAAAACAATATTCCTTTATCATCTTTTAAATACCTAATAACTTCTCATCACCATTTTGATCATAATGGTGGAATGTGGAAAATGTATGAAATAATTAAAGAATATAATCCAAAAGTTAAAATTCTTACAAAT
>JAEOTU010000066.1 GCA_016839665.1 Candidatus Hodarchaeota archaeon | reverse complement strand
CTCTATGCGTCTCACCTGATCTCTTATTTATTTCTCGTTCTTCACCAACTTCGGTGACTTGAAAAACAACATTTATTCTCTTTTCGAGAGGTTTGACGTCTTCGATTTTGACGTCATGAGTTTCTTCCGATTCAGTATCATACGACATTTTTTTACACATCAAATACGAATAGAACCCAAATCCAAAAAAAAGCAAAATTATCCATTATGTTCTAATTTCAATCTCTAATGTCTTTAGAGGCTTAAATTGTTCCATTCGCACAATTATTACTTTCAGATTTCAGAAATTGGGCTTATTTGACTTCGGCTCGTGATGTTATATAAACTTTCGCCTACGACGTTGTACTAACTCTTATAGCTTCCTTGAAATAAGATATTTTGTTTAGTAGTATTTTTTAATGTTAATAAAGAATCGTTCTGATCTTAATGATCCGTCATTAATTTCAGTTGTATTAATGATCTTTTTCCTTTTATTCTTCTTCTGAAAAATAGGTTATCTTTTATCTACAAATCTTTGGATTAAATCTTGTAAATCATTTTAAACATTAGCAAAATATGTCAATAATCGTATAATAAGGAATGCTATGACTTTGAATTACTTAATTTAACCTCATTTCCTTATAAATCGGCATGATATAATTTTTCAAAAGGAGCATGAATCATGACCCGTAAAATCAAACCCCAAGATCCGTTTCCCATGGATAGAAAAGTGGAAAGAGAAGAAATACTTGCTGTTAAACGAGTCATGCAGAAGAAAAGACTTACTTTTATGAGTGGAACAGAAATCGAAGAATTTGAAGTAGCTTTTGCTAAATTTATGGAAAGTAATTACGCTATCGCTGTAAGCTCTGGTACAGCTGCATTACACGTTGCATTGGCCGCGGCCGGTATTGGAGCGGGAGATGAAGTACTGGTACCACCTTATACCTTTGTTGCTACTGCGACAGCTGTTCTACATCAAAATGCTATTCCTGTGTTTGTAGATATTGATCCTATCTCTTTTTGTATGGATCCTAATGATTTATCGAAAAAATTAACAGATAACACAAAAGCGATTATTCCAGTTCATCTGTTTGGTCATCCCGCTAATTTGAACCCGATCATTGAATTTGCTCAAGAAAATAGCTTAGTTGTGATAGAGGATGCTTGCCAATCCCATGGAGCTGAATATAAAGGGAAAAAAGTCGGAACTATTGGGAAAGCGGGATGTTTCAGTCTTTTTGAATCTAAGAATATGATGACAGGCGAAGGAGGTATAATTATCACCAATGATGAGGAGTTTGCTGAACAATGTCGCTTGATACGCCACCATGGTGAACCAGAATGGTATACATACGTACAGTTGGGTTATAATTATCGTATGACTACGATTCAAGCAGCGATTGGAATTGAACAGTTAAAGAAACTCGAGAAGATGAATGAGGGACGGATCAGGAACTCCCTGTATCTAAATTCATTATTAGAAGATGTTCCTGGTTTAACTTTACCGCAAGTTCCTGAATATGGAACACATGTTTTCCATGCTTATGCTATTCGAATTGATCCCTCTATTGTAGGCATGTCAGGGAAAGAGTTAACAGAGCGTCTAAATCAGGATTTTCAGATCACTCAGCTTATTTATCCAGCTGGACTTTACACTTCTACCCTCTTCCAAGAACAAAAAGGATACGGGAAACTTAAGTGTCCTTTTACATGTCCGTTCTTAGAGAAAGAAATAAAATATTCTGATCCCCAGTGTCCACAAACAGATAGAATTGCTGAAAACATTATTGGCCTCCCCAATTGGCATCAGCTCTCGTATATTGAGCTTTCGCTGGTTGCAGGAAAATTCCTGCAAGTAATGGAAGAGATAGTAAAAACTGATTTTCGAATAGAAGAACGCATAATTGGAACAATGTTATCAACTGGAACCGCTCCAGAGATCCATAAAATTCTTCCAGAAACTCCTAAAGTTAAAAATCCTCTCAAAGTTGGTATTATTGGATTGGGAGGAATTGGAAAAGTGCATGCAGTGGCCTACGCTGCTTGCTCATGGACAGAACTGCACTCGTTTGCCACACGAAATCCTGTGGCACTTCAAGGAGCAGCACTATTTTTTGGCGTCACTAATATCTTTGAAAACTATATTGAAGCACTTAAGGATCCTGATCTTCAAGCAGTCTCGATATGTGTTCCTACATTTGCACATAAGAAGTATATCATCGCTGCAGCTGAAGCTGGTAAAGATATTCTCTGTGAAAAACCTCTCTTGTTACATCCTGAGGACTATGAAGAGGTTGAGAAAGTTCTACTAGAAAATAACACTAAATTAATGGTTGCAATGATTTGTAGATTTCAGCCTCACTATTTAGCAGCAAAAAAAGTAATTGATAAAGGAGAGTTGGGCCCCATAGTTTCGATTCATGCGCATAGACGTGGGCGGAGCCCTCCAGCAGCAAAGTGGTTTTGGGACATAGAAAAAAGCGGAGGGATAGCGATAGATCTAGCAATTCATGATATTGATTTAGTCCAATGGTACCTTGGGCCGAGAGATCAAATCAAGTCTGTTTATGCTATTGGTTCAAACAAAGTTTATCCAGAGATACAAGCATGGGATACGGTAATGATTACACTTCAATCTCAATTGGGAGTCATAATCAACATTGAGGCTTCGTGGGCGGAACCAAACTTAACAGATCAAGTGGGAAGCAATACAGGAATGGTAATTTATGGAGAAGAGGGAAAAATTACAATTAATCCCTCCCAACAACCCGCAATGAAAAGTACGGAACTTGATGGTTCAGAGCCTGCTTTTGAAGAGCTGGATCAACTTCCTGCTTTTGTTGATCAAGTTGGTTCTTTCGCAAAAGCAGTAATTAATGATGCTGCAGTCCCTGTGCCTGCCATTGATGGTTTTAAGTCTCTCCGAATAGCTCGTGCTGCTTTTGAGTCACTCCAAAGTGGGAAAATTGTTCATGTATCTTAATGGATATATTCTATTTCATTTAGGAGAAAAAATTATTGTCTAATACTCTTGATCTGTATTTAAATAACCCTCCTTATCTTCAATTAGCGGTTGACATTCCTAATCTTCCAGTTGTACACATTCTTTTATCCAAAATAGTGAATATCAAGTCTCCTCGCTTGTTATTAGAATTGGGTACACCCCTTATTAAAAATGAAGGTTTACGTAACCTTGTTCCTGTTTTTCGAAAATATTTTCCAGATCAATATTTAATTGCAGATCTCAAAACTCTTGATGTAGGAGAGTTAGAAGTTGAATTAGCTCAAAAGACAGGTGTCAATGCTTGTGTGGTCTCCAGTTTAGCTCCCATACCAACAATAAATAATTTTATCAAAACATGTGACGACCTTGGTCTAGATGCATGGATGGATTCTCTTGGAGGCGATTTCAAAAGCCTGAAACCTAAAATTAAAAGTTTAAACCAGGATCCTGATGTAATAATTGTACATCGCGGAATTGATGAAGAAATCGCTGGTACACAATCATCTTGGAATACTATAACAAAATTTAAGTCCTTCTCAAAAGCTTTGATTGCAATAGCAGGGGGGTTGTCCTTAGAAAATATGTCGGTTGCTAAAATTCATGGCGCTGATATTTTCATTATAGGTAGAGCGATTTATCAATCAGAGAATCCACAATCAACTATTAATCAGTTTTTATCTACAATAATGTCGCAAGATGAAAGCTAATTCAAAATGAATTGTATATTATTCAATATTTGCGTGTTCTTCTTTCATTTCTATCTCACTTATACCTAAGTCCATGGCTAATTGAGCAATGCAAGAATCGAGAGTTATTGCTGCAACATATTCAAACGAGGGAATTAAGAAACTAAGATTTGCAATCTGATGTAAATCAGCGCTTATTTTCTCTGTTCTTCCTTCAATATTCAGACAAATATCTGCTTTGTTTGCTAATTTTGATTCGGGAAAGGATGTTAATCCTACTACTTTCATTTGGGCTGATTTAGCACTTTCAACTCGTTCCAATGTACTTGTAGACACACCTGAACCTGAAATCCCTATTAATAAATCATCTTTTTTCCTAAATCTCCAATCGTAGTTAGATTTACAATTAATTCTTAGATGACTAAGGCGAATAGAAGAGATACTCGCAATGATTGAATCTAAACCACTACCAAACACAAATATCTTTTTGTTTAGTTGCCTAGAATAGCTCTCGAGAGTAGTAATAAACTCGTGTAAAGGTTTTTCATTTCCTTTAATATTACTTAGAGTTGTTTCTGCAGCTCTTAAAACCTCATTCACACCTTCATTGAACCCTTTAACTGCTGATTCATCTCGTAATCCCGAAACTACTCCCATCCCTATACACATAGTGGTTATTTCAAAAACTGTACCCAATGGTGTTAAAGGAGCATGGAAAACAGGTACTAAGGGAATATTAGAAATCGAAGTATGTTTCTCTCTAATATAACCCCTAGGTATCAATATAATCGAATCAGCTAATCTAGCTGCTAGTGAATACCGATCACCAGTAAACACGAGAATTTTCGCACCTCTACTAATTGATTCTTGTAATGTATTTATTGTAAAGCGAGTCCATCCTGAACCAGTGACTCCAATTACCACGTCATCTCTTCGGACAGGTTTAGCGAGGCTTTTACCGAGATATGATACTTCATAGCCGACGTTCTTTAATAATTCCCCGAGTAACATCCCAACCTTCCCAGATCTACCCATACCTACCAGATGTACTCTTTTATCATTCTCTTTGGCCTTTTCAAGTGTTGCACAGAATTCTACTAAACTAGGTGGACTTTCATTTATAGAATTGACTGTTCTTTTAGCTGTTCTTTCCAAGAGCTCGAAAGCAGAATAAAAAGATGATAGATTTGGATCTTGATTGTTTACCAATAGTATCTCCCGAATGTAGATTATGAATAGATGAGGAAACCACTCATAATTTGAGAATGAGCTAGAATTCTTTTCTATAAAAATTGTTTCCTAAAAATAAATTCTATTCGAACGTAAAAGTAGCAACAGTGAGAGAAGGGGTTTAAAAATTGATCCTTAGAAATAGAATTAGAAATGAATCGATAAGGAAAAAAGTGAGTTAACCATGAGTATTCAAGTATCAAAGCTTAGAGACGAGTTTGATGGCCCCCACCACTTAATTACTACATCGGATGAAAATAAGATATTGTTTTTACGAGCTTGGGAACCCCAGACAACATCAAAAGAGAAAGCTATCCTGATTTTCCATGGTATCACCGCTCATAGTGGTCCGTATGAAATGATAGCAGTACCATTATCCCAGGAAGGATATACAGTTTTTGGGTTGGATTTACGTGGTCACGGGTTATCTGATGGCACCAGAGGAGACTATCCGAGTAAGGAAAGACTTGTCAAAGATCTGTGTGAAACAATAGAGTTTATTAAACAAAAAGTACCAATTGTAATATTATTGGGTCATAGTTTAGGGGTTCTGTCTTCGTTAATAGCTGTGAATAATTGTCAAAAAGACATTGAGGGTTTAATACTCTTGAGCGCTGCTAGAACTGTTAGACCTGACGTATATCCAAAAATGTCAATAGCTAAAAAATTAAAAATTCTATTAAGCTCAATCCTATTCCCCAGCAAACCAGTAATTAGCTACTATCGTGAGGGAATGCGAGGTACTGATGATCCGTTATTCAATTTTAAGTACACTTACCGTTTCATGAAAATTCTTAGTGCGAAAAACCTGACCCTTTCTAAAAAACTGGATTTTCCACTCTTTTTTGGACTCGGTGAAAAAGATGAACTCTTTTCTATTGAAGCAGGTCGAGAGTTATTTAATGAAATACCTTGTGATGATAAAGAATTCTTTGTGGTTCCAGGAGCAAAACATGCTGAATTTCCAGAGGGAAGTTTGAACCGAGCAATATCGTGGTTAGATGAGAAATTCTAAGGACAGAGTTTACTATCTGAAAAATCATTATGACTCTGAAATCAAAGTTAATTCGCGTTGTAAAGCTTCTTGAGTAAGATTTGTGATTTCTTTCACAAGTAAGTCACCTTTTTGTCTTTTCCATTCAATTTCTTGGATTAATTCCTGTTCGAGAGAATTTAACTTCTGGATAATATCTTCTTTCGCGATTGGATCAAACTGTTCTCTTTGTTTCCAGATATCAATTACTTTGGAGGTGTCGTGGGAAGGGACAATGAATGGTTTGAAAAGACTAATACAGGGATGAGGTGAACCTGTAAACCAGTGAACAGAAGTTGCCTCTTTTGAGAGATGAGAGACCTGTGAAGCTGTCGTTCGGAAACCTCCGTGCATACAAATGCCTGCAGAATGGTCTCGAAGGATTTCCATCATTATTCGAGGTGAAATTTCACCATAATTGGTTCTTAGAAGATAACTGCCACACCCCTCGCGTGTGTATCTCGTTGGTTCTCTGTAAATTCCTGATGAAAAGCATTTAGCGAAGTCAAATTCATGATCTTCACAATATCCTTGTCTAACTGCATGATCTACAATTCCTTCTCTAGCTAGATCATATTTAGAGCGAATTGATAACCCATTTGAAATATTACGTGTACCATCCTCTATACGTTGAGCAACCCACCATTTTCCTGCTGTTTCTAATACCCACCCCTCGGTTGGATCAGCAATGAGGAACGAATTGTGATAAGTGAAACTAGGATCATTTTCAGCACATCCACCTCCCTGACCATACTTTTCCAACAATTCACAAATAGTATGGAGTGCTTGGATTGCAGTTGAACCACGTTCGAGCGCGAGGCGTAGTAAATCCATTCCAAGCAAGAATTTTTGTCCCATTGGTTCTTTTGTCCACACCGCTTCGTTACCAATCGCTACATTACTCTCATTTACTCCCATCTCTGCTCCCCACATCCAAGTAGGTTTCGAAAGCAAAACCGCAGATGTTTCCTCGACTTGAGGAATTGCTAGATATGTACATTTTAAATCTGTATTTGGATTGTGGCGTTGTTTCGGAATATAGACGATAGGTTGTTGTTCATTATACGGTCGGTCACTATTTTTACCAAAAATCACCTCTCCATTGTATGTTGCTGATCCCAAGGCCACAAATGTATCACACATAAAATCACCTCTTCTTTGTAGTTTTTCGTCTTAAAGATTCGCTTTCTAAAGAATTTCAAGACAAATTATAAAAGAACAGTATTTCGGCTTATTACTATCTATTTCGTGGTTACATCGGACAAATTTGGTCATTAAGGTAAAGGCAATGATAATAAAGACCATTCAGTTGAAGGTAGTAGGAGTGGGGTAATAAAAATAAAGGCCATAATAATAATAAGGGGAACAGTAATATTATCTAATTCTCCTGGTGAAAAGGCTTCAACAATGGTTGCAATCAATACTATTACTACAGTTAGGAAAACCATGGCTAGTACATCGTAGCCAAACAGAGCAAGAAAGACGAAACAAGCGACTAAAGACGAAAAAAACATAGCCAAAGAACCAGGGATGGATTTCTCTGCAAAAATCGTGAATTTTAATCGATCAGCTTTTCGTCCAATGATATCTGCTAAACCATCACCAACAGCTAGAATTGAGATTACAAAGATAGATAATGGGCTATTCCATGATGATACAGGATATGATGTCCATCCAATAATACTAACAACCATCATAACTACAATGTAATAAGCAATTCCACGAAGAAGCTCTCGAGGATCACCTGAACGGCTCATTGTTGTAGTTAACTGATTGATTTTCACAATCTCCAAATTAATTAGCAAAATTGCAATGAAATAAATTGTTGGGATAGTTATAGCAATCCATGGGCTAAACCATTCCCCTGAATAGAAAAGAAAGGTGAACAGAAAAATTGGTCCCAAAGCGAGATGAATGAGTTTTCGCGTGAAATATTGTGATACAATTTCTTTTTTTTTCATCCAATCAGTAAAGTAAAAAAACAGAATGCTGATGGGGAACGAAATTATCATGACCATGACATCTTGAATTAGAGAGAATTCAGCAGGAAGGATTTGCATTTGTTTTCAAAACCCATTCATAATCATTCTACAGCAGAAGTTTCAGAACAGTTTTCACCTAATTTTGATTAATAATTTTTTCATAATCGTGTCAAATGAAATTTCTTTAGGTGGCAATTTAAATTGCTAAATCATGAATAAGACTGTAAGCATACTGATCAATAGATTTCTTTTTACCAGTTTCGTCAAGAGGGACTTTTGCTACTTGATGGTTTTGTTCACCTACCATAATCCCTGTGTTTCCTTCTAGTAAACAATCAATAGCAAATGCACCAAGACGTGTTGCTAACCAACGATCGAGTGCGCTCGGTGAACCACCACGCTGGACATGTCCTAAAATGGAAATATGAGTTTTGAATTCAAGTCCTTCTTGATTAGTGAGTTGGTTACAAAATTCAAATATGTTATTCTTACTCACTCCTTCTGCTACTACTATGATTATACTCTTTTTTTCTCGCTCGTGAGCCTCTTTAACTTGTTTAGCTATTTCTCTTAAGTTAATTGGATACTCGGGGATCAGAACTACTTCTGCTCCGCATCCTATCCCTACCTCAAGAGCAATAAAACCAGAATGACGTCCCATCACTTCAACAATGAAAACTCGCTCATGTGACTCTGCTGTGTCCCGAATTCGATCAAGCATCTGAATTGCTGTATCTATGGCTGTATCAAAGCCAATAGTATAATCTGTACCAAATATATCATTGTCGATTGTGCCAGGAACACCAATAATCTGCCCATCCCAATGTTTTTGAAGTTCTATTAAACCCCGAAAAGTGCCATCTCCCCCTATAGCAATTAAACCAGTGAAATCATGTTTTTTCAAAATTTCAGCTGCTTCTGCTACCCCTTCCTCACTATAAAATTTTTCACAACGCGCTGTTTTGATAATTGTGCCGCCACTCTGAATAATATTGCCAACAGAACGAGGTGTCATTTTTTCGAAAGCTTCATCGAAAATACCCTGATAGCCCCTATGAATCGCAATAATCTTCACCCCTTTAGCAATGCCTCTTCTAACAACCGCTCTGAGGGCAGCGTTCATTCCAGGGGCATCACCTCCACTACAAAATACTCCAATCTTTTTCTCATTCATTTAAGTCCACATTTCTCTTTCGATTTCTTAATGACAACAAATTTGAATAGGTACTTACTGGTAGAATTATTTAATTGAACATTGAGAAGGAATTATTTAATTCTCTTGTAAGTGAATAATGAGAAAGAATTATAGTTTTTTTCAAAACTCATTTTTAACGACGTTAATCATTAATCACGTTATCCTGATTAAAGTAAAAATAAGTAGGTGCGATTTTAAGATGTGGAAACAAACACTAGGGAAACCAGGTGACACTTATATCATTGGAAAACGTTGGGTAAAAAAGAACATTCCAAAAACAAAGAGAGTTGCTAAATCATTACATAAAGAATCATGTCCAGGAGCAATTTATGACATTGGACCTCATTATCTTCCTAATGACCCTTCAGAACCTAAACATCTTTGGATCTGTTTAACAACTGGTGAGCTCATGAATCAAGCTCCAGCTCTTAAATCGCTTTCTAAACCCAAACCTAAGAAACCCAAACCAAAACCAGTTGTAGCTAAACCTCCTGCGAAAGTTAAAAAGAAAGTTGAAGTTGTTGTTGAAAAACCAGTTCTAGAAGCAGAACCAGTACCTGAACCAAAACCTGAAGCTATCAAACCCGTAACTCCAACTGTGAATACGCTTACCCCTGTTTCTGAGGTGAAAGGTATAGGTAAGGCAGTTTTTGAGAAATTAGTTGCCGCTAATATTAAAACAATTGGCGATTTGATAAGTAAACACAGTCAAGAGATTGCTACTTTAATAGGACGAAAAAGTGATGCCCAAATAAAGACTTGGCAAAAAAATGCTCAACAAATGCTCCGATAGAGCGGTTTTGATCATAGTAGATTCTTTAGATTTGTGTTGGAATATATGCTTTCACATATTCTTTAAGCATCCTTCGGGCGGAGAAAGCAGCTGTTGAACTCTTGATCGAATTTTTAACAACTTCCAACCATTCTATGGGAATGCCTTCTCCGTTTCTCGCATAAAATAGTGGGCGTATTTCTTTTTCAAGAATATCGTACAATGAATTGGCATCATAACGATTCTGTTCTTCTTGATTATCAAAATCTTTCCCCCCAATCATCCATCCATTACTACCATCATATCCTTCAGGCCACCATCCGTCTAAAATTGAAAAGTTGATACACCCATTAATAGCAGCCTTCATTCCTGAAGTACCTGAAGCTTCGAGTGGTTTACGTGGCGTATTTAACCAAACATCACATCCTTGAACCAGATATCGTCCCACCTGCATATCATAATCTTCAATAAACGCTACACGGCCACCTATTGATGGATCAACAGCTTTTTCGTAGATCTGTTGAAGAACATTCTTTCCAGGTTCATCAGCAGGATGGGCTTTCCCAGCAAATATAATTTGAACAGGAGTATATCTATCCAATAAACTCTTTTTGATTCTTTCAATATCTTGGAAAATAAGCTGTGTACGTTTATATGTAGCAAATCTTCTGGCAAAACCGATTGTCAAGGCATGAGGATCCAATAGAGCTCCAGCTGCTAATGTATGGCGCGAATCTTTTCCTTCTTCTGTCCTTTTAATGCGAGCTCTTTCTCGCAAAAATACAAATAGGCGATCTTTTGCTTCTTCTCGGGCATCCCACAGTTCTTTGTTTGGGATCTCATCAATTCGCTCCCAGATATCAGCATCATCATGTCTTTTCAACCAATTTTTCCCTAAGTATTTCCTATATAGTGCTTGGAAGGGCATACCAATCCAGGTGGGAACATGGACACCGTTGGTTATGTGTTGTATTGAAGAACGTTCTTTAAATTCGGGCGTTGAAAATAGACCAGACCACATTTTTCTACTTACTTCGCCATTGAGTCGTGAAACAGCATTTTGATATCGACTTAACCTGATACCTAACGCTGTCATATTAAATCGGGGGCCCTGTCCGTAACCCCAATCAAATGAGCCTAAAGCTAAGAATTCATCTCTACTTATACCCAAACTTTCCCAATAGTTCTGAAAATACTTAGAGATTAATTCAAAGGGGAATTGGTCATGTCCAGCAGGAACAGGGGTGTGGGTTGTAAAGACGATCTTGTTTCTAACAATATCTCTCGCTTCTTCGAAACTCTTACCATTCTCAGAGATTTCTCTTCTAATCAATTCGAGAGCTACAAACGCAGTGTGGCCTTCATTACAATGATAAACTCTTGGATTGTGCCCAAGCTGAGATAAAATTCTTACGCTTCCAAAACCAAGTACAATCTCCTGGCGTATTCTCATTTCTTGGTCACCCCCATATAATCGTGCTGAAAGTCCGCGATTCCAAGGTTCATTCTGTTCAATATCAGTATCCATGAGGTATAGCAATGTGTTTCCAGCTTTAAGATTCCAAACTCTAAGAAAAATGGGTGTAGGAAACTTTAATTCAATGTGTAATTGCTTTAGTCCATTCTCATTCTCAAAAATTGGATTTATTGGAGTTTGTTCAAATTTTAAGTAGTCATATTGAGCTTCTTGCCAACCATTCCTTAATATTGACTGTTTAAAATAGCCTTGGGGATAAACAAACCCTACCCCGACAAGAGGAAGTCCTAGATCACTGCTTTCTTTGACGTGGTCGCCACTTAAGATTCCCAAACCGCCTGAATAAATTGGGAGAGATTGGTGCAATCCATATTCGGTACTAATGTAAGCAATTTCTCCCTGATAATCTGGATAATGTTCTGAAAACCACGTTTCCCTTAGATCCAGATCGAGATCGAATTTGTGCATAACTCCATCAAAGGTTTTAAGGAATGCAGGGTTCTGAGCAGCAGCTTCTACACGTTTTTTCGGTATTAGTTGAAGCATACGAACTGGGTTATGGCCAGTGTAAACCCAAAGGGGGTGGTCTAGGCGTTTAAAAAGCTCACGGGCATTTGGATTCCAAACCCATGTCAGATTGTTTGCAAGCTCACTTAATCTTTCGATTCGTGCTGGAATTTCGACCATTTTTAGTTCTCCAGATTAAATTTCATAATTCCCTGGATTCTGTTGGAAAAGATAAATTTATAGTCCTAATCCTTGTCGTAGCGAATTACAATGAGGTGAAATATCTTAGGTTTATTTACTTAGTATATAGGAAGTATGTTCCTATAATCTGTAGAAATTGAGATAGTAGAAGATGACGATCCTTCAATATTCTGATTTAAAAATAGGCCAGACTGCTGAATACAAACGTACAATAACAGAAAAAGATATCGAAAAATTCGCTGATGTCAGTGGTGATCATAACCCAATTCACTTAGATGAAAACTATGCTACAAAAACATTTTTTAAAGGGCGAATCGCTCATGGGATGTTATCTGTATCGTTTATTTCAACAGTACTTGCTCAGGAATTGCCTGGACCAGGGAGTATATATTTAAAGCAAGAAATCGACTTTAGAAAACCTGTTCGTATAGGAGACACAATTACAGCTAAAGTAAAAATAATTTACAAGGATGATGAGAAAGAACGTATAACTCTGAGAACAACTTGTGTTAATCAGCATAACGAGTTAGTTGTGGACGGAAAAGCTCTTGTCATGCTAATGAAATTCTAAGAAATCACTTAACATTTATACAATCAAGAATACCTTAGACAGATTTTATCCCACGAACAATATAGAACCGTCTGCTCTGGTGAATAGTATCTATCTTATCGAACCCTATCCTTGAGAGCAACTCAATTAATTTTACTTTGGATACAGGAAATGGTACCCATGGTAACGGTTCCTGTTGAATGTATTCAAGAACAATGATTATGCCATTGGATTTAAGTTGATTAAAAGCATTATGTAGAGCTCTAGATAGAGTAGGTTCATAATGCAAAGAAAAACCGAACAAAATACCATCAACTAACTCAGGAAGAGGAAGATTTTGGTTGAAATCCATTTCATGAATTACGATATTGGTAACTGAATGGAGACGAGATTTGAGAAAGGATAAATCGTATGGATTTTTATCTATTGCGATGACCTGTGTTGCTATTGTTGCCAATGGAAAAGTATAAGTTCCTCTTCCACAGCCAGCATCAATCCAAACTCCATTTGAAATGCCACACTTTCTAAGTTGTTTTAAAATCCTTTCATCTTTCCTAGTTTTCACTGATTTCCCCTTGTGTCTGAATTAAGTCATCTTTTATTTTCTCAGAATTTTTATAAAATAATATAGGATTTCATTAATCCTCTTCAAAAGGATTGCTAGAAGTGAATAAAATGGATGTCAGGTCATATAAACCAGGCCGTTTCCAAAAATTTCTTTGGAGTTATGGTAGTTTTGGAAATGCAATTATGGGAAATGTACTATCTATATTTGTGATCATCTTTTATCTCGATGAGGTGTTAGTGGAGCCCTCTAATTGGGATGCCTTATTTGTAACAATTATTACTTTCACAGGAAAATTTAGCGAAGGTCTAATGAATGTCCCTGTCGCCCGATTCTCTGATAATATTCGCACACGTTTTGGTAGAAGAAGGCCATTTTTCTTTCTAACTCCATTATGGGTATTATTCTTTATTTTAACCTTTTCTTGTCCATCAAGCGAATTAATTATCGTTTTACCTTGGCTTTTAGTTACATTTGTGGGATTTAGATGGACCAATGCGGCTGTTATTAATCCGTACTTAGCTCTACTACCTGAAATAGCTCCTGAAAAGCACGAGCGGACCTCCTACCAAGCTACACGAACAGCTTTTGTACTCTTTGGTACAATTCTCGGGGCTTTATCATTTCCAATTCTTAGAGGAATCTTTGCAGGGATAGTTGGTGAATCTCGTATGACCGCATTTTTAGCAGCTCTTCCAATTGCCATTTTGACTCTCATAGGTATGATACTGGTATTTTTTGGGGTTAAAGAAAACGACCAAGCTGCATTAACGAGGTTAGGTTTGTTAGAGTCTTTCAGATTGACATTTAAGAATAAATCTTTTTTTCCCAGCTATTTAGCAACCGTTAGTACAGCGATGTTAGCTGAAGCAATGCTTTTGGCAACATTACCTATGATCGCTATTAACTACATCGGTATAGGACCAGATGATATAGTTGTTTCTCTTATTTCAGGAATGTTCGTGGTATCAGCCCTTATTGCAATCCCAATCATTTCATATTTGGCGAAACGGTTTGGAAAAGCACGAATTTATTATTACTCCTGCTTGTTCTTCGGGATTTTTTCCTGCCTCATGGTTTTTCTTGGACAAGTTCCCTTTATCACCCCTGAAAACACTATCTCCTTTGTAACTGTGGAAGGTCGCAATCAGTTGGTTACCTCATCTAATTGGATGAATTTCATTCTTACGCAATTATTCGTAACAATTTTCATTGTTGGTGTTCCTGTGGGTGGTGTTATGGTTCTTGGTTATTCGGTTTTCAGTGATGTGATAGATCTCGATGAAAAGATGACTGGCCAACGACGAGAATCAATGTATTTTGCTGCTCAAGGTGTTGTGGATTGGTTCTTTGCGGCTTGCGGAGATTTGATCCTTGGAATTATCTTAACCCTCTTTGGAAGAGAATTCTATTCCCCTGACGTTGTCACCGAAACAGGTCTTTTAGGAACAGGCCCCCTTGGGATTCTATTGGTAGGTCCTGTTGCTGGATTCTTCCTAATCTTGGGAGCTTTGATGTTTAGACGATATCCGCTTATGGAAGGAAAAGAAGGATAAGAATTAGAGGAATACTCTTCTTACTTCTTCCCTTTTTTTCGTTTCTCTCTTTCTTTTGGATCCAATAAACTTGTCATATCATCCAATAATCCATCAAATAAATCACCAAACGCTTCTTGGGTCTTTTCATCAGAGAGCTCAACAGTTGTTGTTTCCTGCACACTGGCAGCATGGCTTGAAAGAGCCTCATATTCGCTTGTTCCGATACGAAACTTGGAAGCTGTTTTTAAACACAGACTAACTACATCACTCAAACCATCTTTGTCTTCTATTTCTTTAAAGATAGTCGTCGCATGAGAAATCTGGTTCAATCCGTCGTTATTGTTTTCTGCATTAAAGCTTATCCTAGCAGTTGTTAAGAGAAAATCTCCTTCTTCTTTTCGTTTTCCTGAATCTTTAAAATGTTTGAGTATTTTTTCACGTTCATTCTGAGCAACTTGTTGGGTTAATGGTGAACTATACAAATTCTCGTAAATTTCAGCCATTTTAATACAATAATAATCAAAACCAGAAGGACCATAACCTCTTAACTGATCTGAAGCAGTTTTCACTAGGTCAACACCAATTTCGGGTTCGTCAGCTAATAAGCCACTGCCAACAGAAAAGAACATATTTGCAAACTCTAATAACATGTCTTCATTCTTAGTGTCAGAGGCCTCTTGAAAACCCTTCTTTCCCCACTCCTGAACCTTCTCAAATTCGCCTAGAGATAGGTTGAACTTTGCTGCCTGTAATATTGCGTTATGTACGCCTGTTGTGTTTGATATTGCTTTGTTTGCCTCAACTGCTAGTTCATATAACTGATTTACTGCAGGTGGAGCTCCTTTTTCAAGATACATTGGAATGAAATCATTACTGATAGATTTTGAAACATTGGTTAAAATTTCAGGATCTTTTACGACCTCAATTATCTTCTTCCACATTGTCAAAGCAAGATCCAAGCGGTGGGGTGCAAAGAGTCGAGCATTGACTTCATATAGATTACCTGCTTCAGACAATAGCTTTGTACTCTCAAGAATGCTAAACAGCTCTTGAATAATGTTCCAAACATCATCAAATTTTTCTTCTGCAATTTTAGGTTTCACGCTACGATGTAAATCAGAAATAGCTTTCTCTGTAAGTTCTTTTTGGATTTCCTTAGGCTGTTTCATTCGATCTAAGAATAGTGTGGTCTGTTTGAGAAGATTGATGGCATATGAGAAATTCTCTACGGATAAAAATGTATTAAACACTTCCCAGAAAAATGGGCGAAATTCTTGAGGTTTATTAACTTTCTCGTAAAATGATAGATTAAGAAGAGTAAGCTCATAAACTTGAGCATGGGCTTCTGCAGGATAAGCTTCTCTGATGTGGCTATTAGTCCACGTAATAATTTCTTCCAGCTTGGGATGATTCGAATCTTGCGATTGAAATTCATCAAATGTTCTAGCTAAGAATTTCTTCATTTCAGCAAAAAAATTTGGTTGAGCTACTTGTTCAGCTAGATTCTGGGTAAAAATAAGTAAAAATTCGTGAAATTTGCCTATTCTGTCAACCATTTCTGAAATGATTTCTAGCTTCTTAACTAGAAACGATTTCATGGATAACTCTTCATTAGTAAGAATATATTCTTGGAGATAGCTGATGTTGCGTTCTATTACTTCCTTTAAAGGTTCATGTTCAACGGCAAATTTTGTCGATTTAGTAATAAACTCAATTGCTTTCTCTTTGTTATTTTCCAATATTAATGAGCCTACTTTGAAGTATAAATCAGCAGCAAGTTGAGGATCATAATTCTTCTGTACTTCAAACGCGCGATCTGCAGTACTAATTCCCAAATCTAATAGACCAGTATTAAGAGCTTTAAAGGTTGTTGCTTGTAGAAATTCCCCTTGAGTCTCCTCTGAGATTGCTGAAGAAACTTGTTCTCCAAGTTGAATGAGTTTCTCTCTTCGTGCTTCTGATTTAGGCTCTAGATTGAATAATGGGTCTGATCGTTGAATGATGTAGCTATACATTTCTTGTAATTTCATTGTTGCCTTTGCTGATGTAAAAGCGTCATAAGCTCGTTCTAGAAATTCCAATTCAAATTCTTGCTTTGATTGTTGCCCTGCTGCTTGAGCAAACGAGAAAGCAGAGATACCTGCACTTTCCGTATCCTCTATAGATGTTTTAATTGTAATAATGCTTCCAATGTGAGTTGCTGCGTTGTCAAATTTCCCCTCAGTTAATAAATCACTAAATTTAGTCTCCAAATAACCGATGACATCCCGAGTTTTACTGGACCCTTTTGGTAGATTCCACCAGTTGGTCGCACAAAATTCGAAATAGATTAGAGAACGTTTCCTAAGTTTTTTTTCGTACATGCTTTGACCATATTCGAAAAGAAATTCAAGAATTTTATCAGGAATCTCGTTATTATCTATTTTTTTGGCACAATCCATTGCCTTGAGAAGATATTGAACACCAGTATTGTTATAAAATTCGATTGAACCTTTTTTGACCATAAGTAGACGAGATCCGAGGATATCTCCACAAATATCTTTTGCTCGTTTTTCTAAATAAGTAAATATCGTTTGTTGGATTTTATTATCATTATATTTTAAGGCAGTATCAAAAGCGGAATCCGTAAGGGTTAAGAAAAGGTTATTTTGATCTAATTCGTCATAAACTGAAGCAAGCTGCCATAAATAGGGTGTAATTCTGGTATATTTACCAGCACTCTCAAAACCATCTTTTGTTGGCTTCATTAGCATGTCTGCTACAACAAACTGCTTGGCACGAGCAGCCTCGATACTTTTATTCCCAAGGATCTCTGAACTTTTAAGAGATAGTTCTTCCTTAGAATATGGGACTATTTCTTTAGGTTGAGAGCTATAATAATCAATTAAACCCGCAACTTCTTCAAGACCTTCCGCATGTCGGCCTATATCAATTAATCTGTCAATTCTATCAAGCTTCAGAGCAAAGATTTTTTCAAGGGCCATACTATCAAGACGTATCTGTTGATACACCTCAATTGCGTTGTTGTAAAGCGTTAATCCTCGATCCCATTTCTCTTCTTTGCCCATGAGATGAGTTCCTGTTAAGAATTCTTTCCCAAAAGTGAAAAAAACATCACCAATCTGTAAAGAAGTGTCATATGCGGAATCTGTATCCCCAATTATCTGATAGAGAACCATTGTCCAGCTTAAGATTTCCAGCATTTCTTCTGGAGATTGGAGGGTATCTCCTGTAGTCAGTTCATCTCGCTTACGATTTGCTATAGCCAAAAAAGTAGGAATCAATTTTTTTATCTCTCCCTTTTCATCGCTTTGAAATAACAAATCGTAATACGTTTTTCCAAACTCATACATCAGATCAGTATTTTCTGATTTTTTTGCTACTAAAAACGCCTTATTATAGAGTTTTAAATCATTTGCTGCTTGTGCAGCTTTGAAATAACTTTTTGCAGCTTTATTAAAATTACCAGTATCTTCAAATGCTTTAGCTTTTTCGAGCTCTTTTTGTACTTCTGACAGTTGATTCCCCTCGGTTTTTTGAGCTGATTAGAGTAAATCCTAACAATTTTTATAAGTAGAAATCATCTATTTTTATTTTTTCTGAAGACTAAAAAAAAATACAGAATAACCTAAATGAGAAAGGTCAGGTAATTGATTGAGAGATAACATTTATTTAGAATAATAATGAGGAAGGAAATGGGTCTTTTTTTGGTATCCAAGAAACGGAAAATTAGATTTCAAGTTCCCTCAAGTCGAAATTACTTTGTTGAGATGATCAAGTCTAAAATAGGGTATCAATTAACCTTTTTTAAGATGGGAAGCAAATTAAAGACAATTTCAATCGAGGAGAATCAGCTTGATCGGGAATATTTGCGAAAAATGGCTATCAATGCAGGCATTGACTTCTATGCGTTAACAGGACCCTATGACGTCGCGGATGAAATTTTGCGCCAGTGGCATAAACATTTTAAGAAGACGGGGTTGTTGAGGAGACTTTTAGGAAATTAGTTTTCGAAATCAGTTAAACGGATCCATAACAATTTTTATTGCTCTTTTCTCGTGGATCTCAAGCATCCCCTTTTCCCAGTCAGACATGTTGACTCTGTTAGTTATTAGCTTCTTTAACTGTTTTTGGAAATTTTTTGATTTTAATATACCTCCCATAACTTGCCATGTTTCAAACATACGACGCCCAGCAATTCCATACACACTGGCCCCTTTACTTACCATTAATGAATTAATATCAAATTCAATTGGGCCAGGGAAAAAGCCTAATAATGAAACCCGGCCGCCTAATGTTAATGCTTCTAATCCCTGTCGAAGGGCGTGAACATTACCAGACATTTCTAGAAGAATATCAACACCATTTCCATCAGTTGCGTCTTTAACAATTTTTGGAATACTGTCTCCTTCTTCGCGAGCATTAAGCACCATATCTGCTCCTAATTCCTTAGCCATCTCAAGTCTTGACATATTTCGACCTCCACCACTAGCAAAGACCTGTGCTGCTCCAAATGCCTTTACTACTGGAATTGCCATCAGGCCTATCGGTCCACAACCAGTTATAAATACATTTTTACCAGCAATCCCTTCATCTTCGGTTAACCCTTTAGGAAAAGCTGTATGGATTGCATTTCCTAGGGGATCTTGCAGAGAAGCGAGGGCTGGATCAAGGTTTGCATCATTTTTTACTAAATTGAGTTCTGGAACGACCGTAAAATTTGTAAATATACCATCTTTATCCACACCGAATACTTTGGTATAACGACAAATGTGCATTCGATCACTTCGACATTGATAACATGTACCACAAGCCTCATGACATTCTAGTGAGACTTTGTCTCCTATCTGAAGATTTTTTACATCAGTGCCGATTTCTACGACCTCCCCTCCCAATTCATGACCTGCAATAAATGGGATAGCTGGCGGCAATCTTCTTTGAGCCCATTGGTCATAATTCCACATATGATGATCTGTACCACAGATTGAAGCGACATCAACTTTAACTTTAACTTCATTTGCATGGGTTATCTCAGGTTCAGGAACATCTTGAATTTGGAATCCTTTTTCCTCTTTCGTCTTCATAATTGCCTGCATTATTTTCACCCAGTGATTTCAATTACAAATTTGGATTTTTCTCTTATTTAATTGAGAATATAATTAAATAAATAATATAAACGATTGCAACAACGACAATTAATGGCATATAAGTCTTTTATGTTCTTTTACCGTAACTCCCTTGATTCACCTCTTGGTCTTGAACTTGTGTGTTAGAAGCAAATCGGTCGAGATCTTCTATTTCAGTGATTCGATAGGCTCTACAGAACCTGTACAGTAACTGTCTAGCATAATTATCTATTTTTGCATACCCTTTTCGTTGCATCTCTTTTATTATGACCTTACGTAAATGTTTTCCCTCCTGGTCGAAGTCCGTCAAAATGACAAGAATTGGGGCACGGAATACTGAATCAATCAACTCGTTCAGTGATAATATTCCCTTTTCTATGATCTGTCCTTCAATACCTAACAATCGTAGTGTTTCAGTATCTCTTTTTCCTTCAACGATAAAAAGAGCATCATCCCCAAGTTCATTACAGTATTGAATGAACTTTGGTAGTAATAATGGAAGGTCTGACACAGGTACTTAGCCTACACAAATGATTAAATATATCGATTTATTCTATTTCATGAAAAATTATTCACGAGCAAGTAGCATGCCTTCTATTACCAGAGGTACATTTTTTACTAGTTCTGCTTCTGCTGCTTGTAGCTTCTTTTCATCAGGAGCATATAGCTGGAAAATAACTTCTCCTCTTTTGACTGAGTCTTTCTTTTTGAGGAAATAAACTCCAGCACGTTTATCCATTGGAGCTCCTGCTGCTCGTGCTGCTCTTGAAATAACTTTGTTATTAATCTCTACAATCCAACCGCTCTGAGGAGCTATATATTCGTACACACATTCCCCCACCTCAATATCCTCTGGTTGGATCTTAGGGTCTCCACTCTGAGCTTCCAAAATCTCTTGGAATTTTCTATATGCTTTCCCTGAATTTAGTAATTCCAAAGCTGCATCTTGACCGCTTCCTTGAATTGCCTTACCAGACATCTCTAGAAGAATTCCAGCAAGTGAGGTACTTTTTCCAATTAACGAATCTGAAGCTTGTTGAGGATTAATCAAGGCTGTTAGTGCCTCACGAGCTTCAAGAGCAGGTCCAATCGCATGTCCTACTGGACTACTTCCGTAAGTGATTCCACTTTCGATACGAATACCCAGTCGTAGGCCTAGTTCAGCGAATCGATGAGCGATTCTTTTCCCCGATTCCATATTATCGACCTTGGTGCCACCCCCAGTTGGAATATCCAATACCAAAAATTGTACACCCATAGCAACCTTTTTTGACAGTACTGAGGCTATCATCATTGGTTCGGGATCAATACCTAAAGGAAATTGTACATCTCTGATAATCTTCTCATCTGCTGGTACAATATTCAATCCTCCAGTCCATGCAATGAGCCCATTAGTCCGTTTCGCGATTTCTACTATTTCATCAATAGTGAATTCGATTTCACAACCTAACGCTTCCATTGTGTCCGCAGTTCCAGAAGGACTAGTAATAGCTCGACTACTTGTTTTTGGAATTGTCAATCCAGCAGCAGCGATAATTGGTACGATCAACAATGACACTTTGTTACCTGGAACTCCTCCTAAACTATGTTTGTCAAAAATTATGCTATCTTTCCAATCTATCATCTGACCAGAACACGCAATAGCCCTTGTCAAATACTCAACTTCCGAAAGATTCCAATCTTGAAAAAGTTGAGATGTTATAAAAACTGACGACTCCAAAGGAGAAAGGACTCCGGAAGTAATGTCTCCAATAATTTGATCGATTTCAGCATTATTGAAGGTTTTGCCAGGTTGGAGAATCCGTTGCTTAATTAAAGAATAGCTTGTTGATGTTGAGCGGCTCTGTGTTTGTAAAACTACTTCATCACCCTCGTTAGCTCCCAAACTTTTTATCAGAGAGAGGGATAGGCCTATCTCATCTTCTTTGACCCAATCCTCTACTTTAAGAACCTGACTGACTGGTATTTCTTTCTGACCGAAAGAAAGACGAAATCTTGCTTGTGGAACAACGTTTTCGTTATTTAGACGAGAAATTATAGCGATATTCTTAGGTTCCATTGAGATTTTGCGAATCCTAAATTTCATCATTAATCCCACAAATGGCAAAGACCCAAATTCATACCAGAATAGGGAGGAAAACTGTTATCACTATTCTATAAAAATATAACTTAGAGATTCCATCATAACTTGTTGATGTAATTCAAAGTTACCATTATCTGGCTTCAGAGACTAGATGTTAAAAAATCAAAAAAAGGAAAGAGACAGGTTTTGGTTAAAGATAGACCTATTCTGCCTGTTTCTTCATCTTCACGACCATTTGAAAGTTCTGGGCAAGGCTATCGTAAAATTCTATGAGTTGCTCTAAATCATCTGCCATTAGAGAACCCCCACGGCCTATTTCGCCTACTCGTCTAAGCATCAATCTATCAGCTTCTCCCAAACCTATGGTATATAGGACTACTTCAGGGTGTACTTCTACTTGTTTTCTAACTACAGGTATTGGATTTACTCCTAAGCCATTGCCTTTATTTGGGTTACCGTCCGTCAGTATAATGATCATTGTAGGGTTTCTTTTATTAATGGTTGGATTGTCGTCGAAAAATTCTATACTATTGTATGCTTCATTGACCGCGCCACTAAGAAAAGTAAGTCCAGAGCTTTCTTCCGTTTTCCTCACAACATGACCAATAATACTCTCGATTCCTGCTTTCTTTGTTTCTCCGACACAGGAAATGACCGGAGCATCGCCTAAAGAATATTTTTCCACATCACCAGAGAAAGTAATAAGCTGAACTTGTTCTCCCCAACCTTTAGCTATTTTTAAGCTCATAAAGAGCATAATTGCCATCGCAGCGGCATCTACTCGAGATACATTCTTTCCATCTATAAATTTGTCAATAAAAGCACCTAACTCTTTAGATTCTTCTAAACCTTTCCTAAGACCTTCTAATGCTCCGCTGATATTTTGAACTTTCATATCTTTCTTTTGCATACTCCCTGAGACATCAAGAACCAATACAGCATTGAAACTCATTTCAGTGAAAGGAATAATGTTTATTTCGACTTCTCTTCCAGTTGGATCAACGATACCGATTTCTCCTTCTTGTATTGGTGGTTCAGATCCCATAAAACGTACGGTTATACTTCCAATTGGGCAATCTTCCCAAGCTATCTGCAATCCACTAAATACAGGACGGTTTCTCAATATATTAGAAAGTTCTTCAAATTCAGTTGCTATCCACAATATTGCTTCTTCTACCTCTTGACCAGCTAATGGTTCTATGCCGAGTTTGATTGATTTAATGCCAGCAGCAATTTTGGCTGGCTCCACCTCAACTTGATCGCCGTCAGAAATGTTTGCAGAATTTAATACGGAATCATCAACCGCAATACTGTTCCTTGCAACTTCGTCTGACGATAATATTTGGACAGCTCCCCAGTCCAAAAACTCATTCGTTATCTTCACAAAATCAAATTCTTCGACACCAAGGGCACTAATGTCTGCGGGGTGCAAGTAGCATCTTCCCTCAATATTCCCAACGTTTACAACATTCAATTTAACCATAATAAGCCCACTTTCTCACTATTTTTGCTTTAGTTCTTGTCATTCCTGATAAACATTTTACCAAATTAATATTCTTACTCTTTTTGAAGTTAGTTTTATTATCGGACTTACTTGTTTCTTAAGCATTTTGATTTATCAATCCAGAACAAATATCTTGTTTCTTCATTTTTTGGATTTACTTTCTAGTCCAATGTTCTATTAAGCATGCCTCTTTCTCTAATTTTTTTTCACAAAGTCAATCCATGCTGTTCTTCAAAAGTTGAAGTGACAGCACCTTTTGTTGGAACCGCGAGTGGTTCTGATACTAAATCCAGTGGAATCATTCCCTTCTCAGTCAGTATGTCAACATCAAAATAGAGATATCCACAGTTATTCGGTGTTTTGAACTTCACACTCGGAATAACAAACTCATCTCCAGCATCGATATCCCTCTTAACTCGTTGGCTCACTAATTTTTTCGTTTGACCTCCAGGAAGCGTATTAACGTAAATTGTGATTGTCACAGGTGGCATCGCTTTAGTAAATTGAAAAACGAAGTCGATTTCGTACTGTTTCTTAGGTTCAACACCTTCCAAGAGATTTGTTCTCTTTGATGGGTCAACTGTGAAATTCCAATCAACAAAAATTGTATCTTGGATGTAAGGAACCCGAATAACTTTAAATGCTCGATTTTTCGTAAAACGTCCGATAGTGATCTGTGAAACGATGTAGAAAGGGGAATGTTGATAATTGACAATAAGGTCGATGCTATGAGCTAATTCTAAATATTCTTTAGGTTTAATATTAAATTTCTCATTGTGAATCAGTATAGGTTCCGATGAAGACTGAGTTACAAGAAATAGTTCCAATTCACCTTTTTCTGAATCAGTTGATTCATTTAACGCGTGGTAGATGCATTCTACTGGGCCATAATTTCCTGTGATATAGAATTCCTTCGCTTTAACAGCAACTTCATCTTTTCGGGTAAGTTTAAACGAAAATCTCTGAGGTAATAAACTTTCGTTTGTGGCTGTAATAGCTTTTACTTTAACAGTGATCTCTCCATATAGTTCCCCCAAATCAAATGAACATGGAATCCTGCTTTCCCTTTTTTTCTCAAGACTCTCTAAATCAAGATTAGTATTTATTTTAGACTTCTTTTCTCCACCTTTCTCTTCTCTAGCTGTGAAAATGAAAGTAATTGGATTATTCTGGAACTTATATAGAGTTTTTTTGATATCACTAAAACTAATTTCGATGTATCCAAAAACCTCTGATCCTGAAACTAGAGATGGAAAGTCGGTTGAGACTTTCTTCGGACGGGGTTTAAATGGCACTCTTTCTTCTTTAAGATGAGCCTTAAAGAACTCTCTTCTTTTCTTCTCAATCTGTGTTCGACGTGTCCTCATAACATTAGCTATCTTAGATTCAATTTTTTGGTACTTAGCTTCGACTTCTATTGCCGGAGTGAAAACTTCTATGTCTTCACTTTCTTCAAATGCTGATATAAATGATACAGGTAGTTCTTCAACAACTGGGGCAGCTGGTTTCGTAACAGCTTTTGGGACTTTTACCTTCTTTTTCGCTGCTTTAGCACGCACTGGTGGTTTTATAACTTCGATTGCAGGTGTAACAGCGGGGACTTTTTTCTTCTTTTTGACTGGTTTTTTGGGTGGTTTTTTGGGTGGAACTGCTTTCTTGGGTTTTCTTGGTTCTTTCGGTGGTTTCTTTTTCTTTGGTTTTTCGATTACTCCTCTGATAGAACTCCTTCTCTTAGCTATGTCCTTATGTAATGATTGTTGAAGAGATGTTTCCTTGACTTTAGTCTCAGCTTCTACTTCAGTTTGTTGCAGGGAAGTAAAATCTCCAGCAGCTACTAAGGGGTAACTATTTTCTTTCGAGTAATATAAACTTGGGAGGAATGATATATTTTCTCCAGATGTTTTGTACAGAGAGAGCAAGTATTCTGCTACAGTGAGAGGTGGGTCATATTCACTAGAACCAAGGATGGGAAGTAAAACGAAATTTACCAGATCTGATCCAAAGCCTTCAAGTTCTTCTTGCACATAGAGTAATAAGGATTTTATTGAGTGCATTAGTTTTGAAGCTTTTTTTCCAGTCGTGATGTCGTAATTATAAAATCTTGAGAAGTCTTCATCTAAACTATCATCAGTTGAAAATTGAGCAAGTAATCCAAACTGAACTGACTTTCTCCGATTCTCGTAAAGGCATGTTGACGCTACTTTTGGAATTTTCTCCTTATTATCAATTAAATTTTTAGCTTTCTGTGCGATTGCTTGAATTAAGAGTACGATAGCTAATCGGAGTTCAGGCCAGGGTTGAGCGTCAAAAAATCGAATTTCGATAGTGGAGTAATCTGTG
>JAEOTU010000397.1 GCA_016839665.1 Candidatus Hodarchaeota archaeon | reverse complement strand
TTCGTGCTGCGCCCCTCCCAGTACCCCAACTCTCTGCAGATGTTCGTTTCCCAGCACGAGAATCAACACCATAAGGTATCTGACGATTTCTACGGCTAGCTAATACTGAACGCTTGATTATATCAGGGCGAAAAGGAGTCAGGAAAATCGACCCAACATCGATCTTTTCGATTTCTTCTCCTTTCAAATCATAGATTGGAACCTGTGAAAAATCCATTTACAACACCAATTTGTTTCAATTTTTTGCAGCTGTACTGATATAAGTGATCTCAATGTCTTCAATCCCTGTAAGTTTAGGTCTAATTGGATCTCGAAATCGAATCAAACGTTTAGTTGATCCTGGGACGCTCCCACGAAGCACACAGTGCGTTTTAACTTTGCCATATCGTTTAAATCCGCTTACGGGGGTAACTTCCTCTCCATCTTCACCAATTTTCAGAATTTGTTTATTGTACTCTGTTCGTGCAAAATAACCAAGCTGCCCTGCACGGGGAACAGTCCACATCACTCGTGCAGGATGCCAAGGCCCAATACATCCAACTACTCGCCGGCCTTTTCGAGTTTTTCGGGGGAGAATTTTGATATGATGTCTTTTAACTGGCCCCGCGAATCCTTTCCCCTTTGTTGTAGAATTCACATCCACATACTCACTAGGTTTGTAGACATCATTTAGTGAAATGTTCTGATCTAAGATTTCAACCGCATAATTGAAAGCTTCTTGAACCGATCCTCCAACCTTGATTTCTAAGATGTCAGGAGTTTTTTGAGGTAATCCTGCTTCCTTTGGAAGAGTATGAGCTAACACTCTAATTTCTTTTATGTTATTTAGCATTTTTCGGGTATCATCAATTTGTAGTTTCTTATTCTGTTTCTTGGTTGGAATTGAAATTCTCCGTCCAAGATCTTTGTTAATATTTTCTCCCCAAATTTGATTCATTATGCATAATTTTTTGGTAGTTTGATCCGTGGTGTATGTTCGTACACAAAAAATAACTATTGGAGGTGTTTCAATCACAGTAGCAGGGATTATCTGTTCTTGTTTGAAAAATGGGGATCTTCTATCAGTATTTATCAGTGCTAGATGTGTCATACCAGCTTTATAACCAGCAAATCCCAACAATCTTGGTTTAGCTGATTCAATTGAGTCTGGCCATGTTCTCCATCTGGCAGTATGTCTTCTTGCCCTTTTTCTTCGATATCCTAAAGATCCACGACGGGGTGCGTGTTTTTTTCGATGGCCCAAAACCTACGCTCTCCTGACTCTATTCATCATTGAATACTAACGTATTAGTAGACGGAATTGTCTGTAACAGTTGTTACACGTCTGGGTGATGCTTTTTCGACACCTGATTTAAATCCTCCGTACTCTTTTATTCAACCCTCTAGCAAACCAGTCTAGGTATTTAAAGGAGTACCGTAACGAATATTTGATATTGATGAATTAGTTCATGAGAATCTCCTTGATTTCACTTTCATTTTGAATAAATCCTTGTTAAGCGGTGATATTTTACTTTCACGACTCATTTTATATCATACAGCATTACTAAACGGCTGATATTTTGAATTTCACCGTTTATGGGATTCCTGAAAGTATTTGATTTAAATAGGAAAGGTAGCTAAGGCTAGAAATAGACCCTCCAATTACCTAGATAATTTAGAAGGATCAGGAAACCATCCTTTATAATATCACTAAATTTTTACCTTGGAAAACGCTCACTATGTCTCCTAGCTTAGATTCTAATGATGAAGAAAATTCAATTCCAACAGTAGATTTTGATATGATAAGTTCGTCATTAACTATTGAAAAACCAATAGCAGACCAAATCTTCGATAGTGGATACTTCGGTCAATGGATCTCGGAAAATATTCTAGGACTTGAACCAGAAGAAATTCTTATTCTTATGGATCGTGGTCGAATAAAAGTTTGTAAAACAGAAACAAATCAACAAATCACTTCCTCTGAAATTGCAAATCATTTCTCAAAAAATGACAAGGACTTTTGGAGCCGTTATTTGGTCTATAAGGACCTCAGAAACAGGGGTTATATTGTACGTATCGGAACTCGCATTACTGCTCCATTCAGAATTTATTCACGAGGAGGGAAGCCAGGAGAATCAATAAGTAAAACAGTAATTTTCCCCTTCCCAGAAGGGGAGGATCTTGATCTTGATTTTTTAGATCAAATTGTGAATCAGGCGAAAATTGATCGGAAAAAATTACTTCTCTCAGTAATTGACCGTCTCGGAGATGTCACCTACTACCAAGTATCGCAATTAGAACTCGAGCCAAATGAACTGGAATATGAATATCGGGATGAATTGACAACAACCACAGCTAATGAAAACAACCAGGTTGATTATCGATGACAGAGAGATACCAATTAACTCCAGAAGAAAAAATATATGTTCCTGATACTTCTGTGATAATCAACGGATGCTTGAAAGATCTAGTTAAAACAGGGAAGATTGAACCCAACTCTACAATTATCGTTCATGCTGCATTAATGGCTGAACTTGAACATCAGGCAAACACTGAAAGAAAAACTGGAATTCAAGGATTAAAAGAACTTACATATATACGTCAACTTTGTGAGGAATTAGATATTACTTTAAATTATGGAGGGCGAAGACCAAGTCTTTCTGAAGTAAAAAGAGCTCGGAGTGGAGAAATAGACGCCCTCATTCGCGATTTTACGTGGAGAGAAAATGGTATTCTAGTAACATCTGATACCGTTCAACATCTTAGTGCAAGATCGATTGGCACAGAGACGCTTTATATTCAAATTGGAAGAAAGGATATCGAGAAAACTCTCCGAATTGAGGAATATTTTGACGAAGAAACGATGAGTATTCATCTAAAACAAGGAGCACATATTTACGTAAAACGGGGAGTCCCTGGTAACGTTAAATTTATGCAATACTCTGAAGAAATTTGCACCAAAGAATTTCTAAGAGAACTAGCTGATGAAATAATTGACAAAGCACCGAAGTTTGAAGATACGTTTATTGAGATCGACCGTCCAGGCTCTACGATTATCCAGTATGAAAATATTCGGATTGTAATCTGTAGACCTCCGTTTTCGGATGGATGGGAAATAACTGCAGTTCGTCCATTAAAAAAACTTACAATAGATGATTACTCTCTCTCACCCAACCTTAATCAACGTTTAGAATATAAAGCAGAAGGGGTTTTGGTTGCGGGAAGTCCTGGAGCAGGAAAAACCACATTCGCAAGGGCATTAGCGATTTATTATGAAAGTAAATCTAAAGTAGTAAAAACTATTGAATCACCACGAGATCTGGATCTGAATGTAGAAATCACTCAATATTCCAAAAATTTCGGCACTCACACAGAAATTCATGACATTCTTCTTCTTTCACGTCCTGATTATACTATTTTTGACGAAATAAGAGATACCGAGGATTTCAAACTATATACAGATCTTCGACTGTCTGGTATCGGTTTGGTTGGTGTAATCCACTCGAGTACAGCAATAGACGCTGTTCAACGCTTTATAGGAAGATTGGAATTGGGAGTAATACCTAGTGTTCTTGATACTATTATTTTTATCGAAGCAGGAAGAATTACTCAGGTTTTAGAGGTCAAAATGACAGTAAAGGTTCCTGCTGGTCTTGTTGAAAGTGATTTAGCACGACCTGTTGTGGAGGTACGGGATTTTGAGACTCACGAAGCAGTTTATGAAATGTATACCTTTGGTGAACAAACTGTCG
>JAEOTU010000382.1 GCA_016839665.1 Candidatus Hodarchaeota archaeon | reverse complement strand
TTGGAAACAAGTAAAATACTCTTTGGTTCATTAACTGATTGAGCAATGGATGCGGATTCTATTAAGAAAATTAGTATAACCAAAATTCCTATCCTAATAGATAATTTATTCATAAAAAAACACCTCATTCGAGCTTCCACTTTCATCTAGTTAAGGGAAGTCAATTAAAATAGGTAGCACATTTAGATCTTAATGAATATTATGATATCCATCTTGACACGATTGACCTAAAGGACAAAGCAAAAGGACTAGAAGCAGATTTATCAATACGAATATTTATAATGGTTCTTTTTACCTTTGATTTTACGAAAAGGAGAATTAGAGACAGTGAAAAAAACTCAGAATAAAGACTTAAAGCCAGTTGAAATAAACACCCCTCGTGCTAACCGTTATAAAAAATTAATAAGATTATCAAAAATACCAATCATAAAATTTATCACGAAACGCTATTTTGACACAAAAAATTCAACTGGGTCTGCTATTCCAATTAACATTTCGTTGGGTACTTACGAGGATCAGGTTTTACCGTTAAAGGTAACAGAATATTTTATCAAAAAAGCGAGTTATATAGTGATGATGGATTGCCCCTGCCGTTTAGCTAATGATTGTAAAAATCATGACCACACTTTGGGTTGCACATGGCTAGGTCAAGCTGCAAAAAGAATTGACGTTTCAAAATGGCCTAATGCTCGTCATGTGACTAGAGAGGAAGCATTACTAAAAGAACGATTAGCTTATGAGAATGGGTTAGTCCCCCATTTAGGGCGCCTTCGACCTGATTCAGTGAAATATGAAACTTTACCCGATGATGGACATTTTATGTCTCTTTGTCACTGTTGTTCCTGTTGCTGCATCCTAAGCACCTTAAAATATGGTACTCCAGCCCTGAAAAAAATCATGAAGAGGATGGAAGGAGTTCAAGTGGAAGTTGACAGAGAAATTTGTGCAGGTTGTGGAGACTGTTTCAAAGTTTGTATTTATGATGCATTGAAAATGGTTGATGAAAAAGCATTTATTGACACAAATGAGTGTCTTGGTTGCGGTCGTTGTGAAAGAGTTTGTCCTAATGAAGCCATTTCCATAACGATTGATGATTATAGTCGAATTGATGAATTAATTACGCGGATAGAATCACGTGTTGACGTGACCTAATTAAAAAATAAATGCTCTAGCCAAAATTCAACGCCATTTTTTCAGGAGATGATCAATTTGTCAATGATAATTTTACTCGAACCAGCGGAAGAGGGAGATGCTGAGGTTCTCGCGTCGATATCAAAAAGAGCCTTTCATAGTGATATAGATGTTGGGGCACCCTCACCCGAACCAGGTGGGCCCCCAGGATATGACTCTCCTTCCTTTCAGAAACGAGTTATGAGGATGTTGGTTTGCTATAAAATACTATTAAATGAATCGATTGTAGGTGGACTTTATATTAGCTCTAGGGGGAAACAGCACCGTGTATTAGAAAGAATTTTCGTAGATCCTCCTTTTCATAACAGGGGGATTGCGACACAAGCTATGGAAATACTCTGGGGAATGTATTCTAGTGTACAACTTTGGACATTAGGAACTCCTGAATGGAATGTCCGTACGAGACACTTGTATGAGAAGCTTGGATTCTTACACGTAGGGTGGGAAGGAGGAGATACCGAATGGAGAGGAATGTGGTATCAAAAAGTGATGGATCCAACTACACCTTATGAAATGGTGAGGATAGGAGATTTAAAAAATGGATTGAAGGATGTAACTGTTGAAGGGAAGGTCATGGGAAAATCAAATCCAAGAAACGTAAGATCACGATCTACAGGAAAACCTCTGACAGTAGCAAACGCAGAACTGGTTGATTCCTCTGGAAGTATATCCCTTGTTTTATGGAATCAACAAATTCCTTTGGTAAAAGCCGATGATAGGCTGAGAGTAGAATTTGGTGAAGTAACTTCTTATAAAGGAGAAAAACAACTAAATGTGGGCTTAATGGGTAAGCTAATTATACTTTTATGACTTTTTAATAGTTTACTATATGATTCCA
>JAEOTU010000381.1 GCA_016839665.1 Candidatus Hodarchaeota archaeon | reverse complement strand
TAAGGAAGTAGATTCAAATGGAGAAGTAAAAAGTAAATATTGGAAGCAAATTTAGAGTATTATTAACTGTCTTTTTTAAAAAAATGAAATTCTATTTGGTATAGGTAATAACGAAATCAATAATATGAAAAAATTAACTATGTGAAAAAAAAGGAAGAATTTGGGTTGGAAACCCAAGATTTGTGTCAATCGTTCTGCTGTTCTTAGCCTGTTATCATTTCTAAGACTGAAGCGACTTTAATTGAATGCATTTTGAAACCTACACTCAAGTCCATACCCATACTCAATCCTAGCAATTCAGGAAAAATAAAAACTGGAAAAGCGGTCTTTTCGAACTGTTTAGCCATTAATCGTTGGCCAGTGTCATATTGAACGAAACATGTAGGACAAATTGTTACAAGAGCATTAGCTTTTGCTCTTTCTGCTCCTACTATCTTCTCATGTGCCATGGCTATAGCAGTATCTTGGTCAACACCTCGTGTTCCTGCTCCACAGCACATAAGTTTGTTAAGATAAGGAACTGCCTGAGCTCCTAAAGCTTCTACCATCTCATCGAGTCTGTGCGGAGTCTCTGGATTATCTGTTTGTAGTATTTCTGGAGGTTTAACAAAGTGACACCCAGTATGAGTAGCTAATTTCACTCCTGTAAGAGGTTTCTGAACTTTAGCTGCAATTTTGTCTATACCTACGTCGTTATACAAAACTTCAGCAAAATGCTTTACCTCAATACTTCCCTTGAACTCACGACCTACTGCACTTAAATTCTCATTTATTTTATCTTTAAGGCCAGAGTCGGTTTTCAACTTCGTGTTACTTACTTTCAACGTTTCAAAGCAACCACTGCATGCTGTAATAATGTTGAGATTCTGCTCCTCTGCAAGACATAGATTCCGAGCAGCTAAAGTATACCATGTGGTGCTATCGAATCCTTGCGCACCACCAGGATCAGGACAACAAGCAAACGGCAAATCCATGAGCTCTATGTCAAATTCAGGTAAAGTTTTTCGGATGGATGTTTCAATGAAAGGAAGCCTATAGGGTATAGTACAACCAACGAAAAAAGCAAATTTAGTCATTAACTAGTTTCCTCCTTTATCTGATTAATTAATGCTTTAGCTCCAGTGACTTCGAAGAGCTTTTGGAGTTCGTTGAGATCGGGTTTAGGCAACTCAGGTAGCTCTAATTTTTCTCGTCTTTTCAAAATAGATTGAGAAATGGCTGCTGTTGCTCCTGTTTCCATTATTGCTTCCATCTCAGCTATAATTCCAGGTGGAGCGTTCTTTACTTTCACAGCGAGATTTTTCATCTCTGTGATGACATGTCCTATATCAATCCCTTGGGGACATCTAACACTGCAAGTATAGCACATCGTACAGTACCATATCTGTTGATCATCGAATATCTTCTCAGAAAAATCCCTCATGAGTAATGCTTCCATTACTCTTCGTGGATTAAAATCGGGGTATTGTCTAAAGACAGGACAGCCACCTGCGCATGTACCACATTGATAACACAACTTTACGACCTCGAAAAGTTCCTTTAATTCTTCGAGGAGTTCTGTTGATTCTGTCATTTGTATTTTCACCTTGTGTCTCTCACTAAAATCCTCAGCGTTTCAATTTGCCTAATTTTTTGAGTCTTTTTGCCATCTGAGCCGCCGTGGATACGAATCTATCACAGCTCATGAAGTAAGTAGTCTGCTTTTCTAACCGCCTAGGATCAATTCCCGCATATTCGAGCATCGTTTTAAGAATTTTGACACGAGTGGAAGATGCTTTCGATCCAGTTTCATAGTGACACTTGTCTTCATAACAACCAAGAACAATTATCCCATCTGCACCCATGGCAAACGTTTTCTGGATCATGCTTGCAGAAACATTTCCTGAACACTGAACTGGGAGAATTCTTACATTATGAGGATATTCTCCAGCAATTTGTCCCTCATCTTGTTCATCAAATTGGGCTGCTTTCAAGTGTGAAGAAGTTTTAGGCCGATAATTCGAAGACATCCCTAACGCATCAGTTGCAGAGTATGCACATTCCCAGCAAGCAAAGGTCACAATTATTGGGTCAGGATTATCCTTCGAATCATAGAGTAATCCCTCGACTTGCTTCAGGATCTGATCCTCTTCATAATAATCAATGGTTATCGCGGAAGCGGGACATGAGGAAGCGCATTGTCCACAGCCCACACAAACAGTTGGAATCACTTGAACTTTAATACCTGGATTAGCCACTTCTACAGCTTCAATCGCTCCGAATGGACACGCAGTTATGCATATCTCACAAAGAGTACATTTATCATTGTCAATCTCAGCTATTGGAAATCTTTTCTCAATAGTTCCTTTAGATAGGAGCATATCGAGATGACTCGCAGCAAATCCTGCTCGTGTTTTTGTGGTTGGAATATCGGCTGGAGCGATGGCTGTGCCAGCTAAAAACACACCAGGTTGTTTAGTTTCTGTTGTTTTGAACTTCGAATAAAGAGACTTGAAATAACCAGTCTCATCAATGTCAATTTTCAGTTTCTCTGCAAGTTCCTTGACTCCAGGACTGGCTACCATCGACATAGAGAGAGCAACCATGTCCGTTTTGATTGTTAACAGCTCATCAGCTTGGGAATCTTCAGCATGGACATAAAGATACTCACCATCGCTTTCAACCTCGGCTGGCCGTCCTCGAACGAATTTCACTCCAAGATCACGCGCTTTGTTGTAAAACTCTTCGTAATTAGCGCCCACGGCCCTGATATCGATATAACAGCACGTTACATCGATTTTTGGGGACTTCTCTTTAATCTTAATCGCATGCTTGATCCCAATCATACAGCAGATATTAGAACACCAAATATTGTATTTCTGTGACCGTGATCCCACACAATTTATGATAACAAGACTCTTTACACGACTACCATCTTTCTTTATCAGTTTACCAACGCTTGGCCCTGTAAGATCAAGTAATCTAGCCAGTTCACTTTGTGTAACAACATTTTCATACCCAAGTGCCCCATAATGGTATTCTTCTACTAGTTTAGGATTATATTCTTCAAAACCAGTAGCAAGAATGAAACCACCAGCGGATATTTCATGAGTTACTGGTTTCATATCTAGATCTATTGCATCTACTGGACAGGCCTTTGCGCATTCTGTACACCCATCTGGACACTCTTCTTTGTTGACGACATATTTTGTAGTGGTAGAATGAGGAGCGGGTAAGTGAGCCGCTTTTCGAGTTATTAATCCTAGATTCATTTCATCAGGCGTATCAACTGGACATACATCTGCACATAGACCGCAATTCACACATTTGTCCATTTTTACATAGGTGGGATTGGTGTTCACGGTAACTGAATAATTTCCAAGAGCTCCACTGACATCAGTCACTTCCGATTTTATGTAAAGGTTGATGTTCGGATGGAGATCAAAAGCTGAACGATAGTGACATCGCCTCACGCTTTGTTGATCTAATCCCTTTATCCCTACATTGGGCATACATGTTGCACAGTCTTCACTTGGGAAGAAAGTCCCAAGTTTTGTGGCATTACCCCCAATATACGGATTACGGTCTATCAAATGTACCGTGTGTCCTTTTTCAGCTAAATCTTGAGCAGCTTGAATACCTGCAGGACCAGCACCTATAACAACTGCTGCCTGGGCCATTTCAATTTTATATGGCTCCACGGAGCTCTCAAAACTAGCTTTGTTAAAGGCCCCTAATAGGGCTGCTTTCGCATCCATGGTAGCTAGTTCCTTATCAGGAGTAGTCCATCCTATATGCTCACGTAAATTCGCACCAACTACTTGATAGGGGGACATACTGAGTTCTTTAAGCGCATCCTCGAATAAGTATCCAGCTGTCTTGGGGGTACATCCTCCAAACACTATTGAGTCTGGGTTCTCTCTATTTACTGTCTCTTTGAACCAGGCTTTACCTTCTGATGAGCAGAGGCTCTCGTGATACACACAGAAATTACCTTCTCCTGTTTTCTCTTTCATGAAATTTTGGAGCTCGTTCCAATCAATGTTCTTGAGGGAGGCTCCACAATTGCATAAAAATGTTCCAATCTTCATCATACTCACCTTCGTTCGTTTTCCCAGTTTTTCACAGTTCGGGTGACCTTTCCCTTGTAATCTATGATTTGCAATTCAGTTGCGATAGCACCTGATCGTAAATAATGTGTAGCACAACTAAAGCAGGGGTCATAAGCTCGTACAATCATTTCGAGCCTGTTAAGTAATCCTTCTGCTGGTTCGGCATCCACAATCAGATCCTTAGCAGATGCATGAACAGAGCGATTTATTGCTTCATTGTTCCCTACTGTAGCAACAATTAAGTTCACGTCCGTCGTAATGCCCTTTTTGTCAGTTACATAATGATGGAATAGTGCACCACGATGGGCTTCTAAAATTCCGACACCTTCACCCTCACGGGCTTTAACGGGAGTTCTCAGCTTGGTTCCTGTGATATCAGGATCAGCAAGAAGATCCAATGTGGTTTCTACTGTATGTGCTAGTTCAATTATCCTTGCGTAGTTATAAAGTAGTGATTTATTTGCTGGTCTCCCAAATTTGCTACGAAACTCAGTGAGAAGCTCTTGAGCGATTGGCGTAGCAATCTTATCGCAAGCATTGATTCTAGCTAATGGACCAACACGGTAACATCCGTCTTCAAAGGATCGCTTCTTGTAATAAGGAAACTTCAAGTAAGAATAATCCTTGATTCGTTCAGCAATTACGTCTCTGTATTCGGCACCTCGGAATTCCTCTAACACTTGAGCATCAGTTCCAATTAACCGAACCTTCCCATTGTAGAAGTCAAGTTCTCCATCATCACCAACTAAACCCATATGCATAGTTGGATAGTCACCAAGAGTATTAATAGCATCAGAGTACTTATCGAACAAAGATAATGCTAAATCTTTAGCTTCAATCAGAAATCCACTTGCTAAATCCTTTACTTGCCTTTCAATTTTGTCTCGATCTTCATTCGAGAGGCCATGAGCTTGGCCACCAGGAACACAAGTTACTGGATGAACTGTTCTACCACCAAGTATTTTTGTTATTTCTTGGCCAAGTTTACGCGCTGCAATTACTTTTTTCACCAGTTCAGGATTAGCTTCAAGCACACCAAAGACATTTCGTTTAGCTGGATCAGAATCTGGACCCATCACTAGGTCAGGTGCGACCAAATAAAAGAAGTGTAACACGTGACTATGGATAAATGACCCATAAAGCATTAGTTTCCTTAATTTAAACGCAGTAGGAGGAATATCTTCAGGTTCAAGACCGAAAGCAGCATCAACTCCTTTTGCTGAACACATGTGATGGGGAGCATGACAAATTCCGCACATACGGGGTGTTATTAATGGCATCTCCTCAACAGGTCGGCCAACTAGGAATTTTTCAAAACCTCTAAGTTCGACGACTTTAACCTGTGAATCAATAAGTTTATTGTTTTCATCAAGGAAGAGCTTGATTTCAGCATGACCTTCGATTCGAGTTACTGGATCTATTTTGATTATTTTGGCTGCATTCATTTTTTCATCGCTTCCTTAAAGTTGTTGAATTTTGTATAACCAAACTGATGCTGGTACAATATAGATATTGGGTCATTACCCATAGCTTCCATGACTTGCTCCATAGGAATGTCTGTAGATAATGTTCCCAAGAATGAGGCAGCATCAACACCAGGATCCCGATCAGGGTTCAATGGACCATGACAACCTCGACATGGTACTCCTACTCTCGTACACCTTGCATCACATAATCCCCAGGTCACTGGCCCCATGCAAATATATCCCTGTTCCAAAAAGCAGATGTCTGGATCAATTTCTTCTCCGGCTGATTTATACCATCGTTTTAGCTCTGTGATTTTAGTATGCTTTTTCACTCGTGGGCAGGGTTCACAAACTGATTGATTTGGTAATTCCAAAGGTTTCCCTTCCAATAAACTCATTACAGCTTGTGCGATGAGTTCAGGGACAGGAGGACAACCAGGAATCATTACATCTACATCGATAACAGAAGAGAGTGGTGCCACTTTCTCTGTCAAAGGTGGTACATCATCCTGAGGTTCTCTACCCAAGGGGTTATCTACTCCCATTGTGTCTTTGTAGACTTTATCAAAGAGTTCTTCGCGGGTGTACATATTTGCAAGACTGGGTGTCCCCCCAAAACAGGCGCAACTTCCTAGAGAAACAATGATTTTACAATTTTTACGCATTTCTTTCGCTACATGAATGTTATGCTCATTTCTGATGCCTCCTGTTATAATCCCTACATCTGCTGGGACAAATTCTTTAACATCAGCAAGAACAGGAGATCTAACAATTTCTGCTTTTGCTAGAACATCAATGATTGCTTCATGGATGTCTAACAGTGATATATGGCATCCAGAACAGACCATGAGCCATTCAGTAGCAATTCTTGCTTTGCCACTCATTTTATACTATCCTCTTTACGTTTATAATCATTTAACTTTCATGAAATAACAGATATTCAAATTCAGAAAGAGTTTATAGACTGTCTGAGTGAAGACTTTAACTTAGAGCAATTTTAAAAAGCTTGCTTGTAACTATTGTTAAAATTAGTTGGATTTTATCTTAATTGTGGTTATTTTGTCACCAATGCATAGATATGCACTTACCCAGATTGATGGGAACAGGAAAAGTCGAATGATATGATCTTTTTTTTCCTCCCAATCTTTTCGCCTTTATACAAACTCAATTCATGTCATTATCTAGAGAAAATGATCAGTACTAGACATGTAATTATTCCAAAAAATATGAAAAGAGCAAACATGCTCAACAATTACATACATAGTTGTTGTTGTACTAGAACAGCTCCCCCTTGCTGAGAACACTTCATAACGGAAGATAACTCTTAAATGAATGAAAAAAAATTGATGATTCTACAATAGTATTAAATCATGTTGTTTTTCTTTGAAAGAACCTTCTGCAATCCAGCAAAGCTTGTTTTCGATCTAAAAATGAAAATGGGATCATAGTAATCTAAAAAAAAATATTCATTTATCTTGTAATTACGTAATCATTACTGGATTATGTGATTAACCTATTGAGGAATTTGTATGAATCCTTAGCCCGTAACAATAGTTAATAGCCGATTATTGAGCCCTTGTTGTACGTTCTAAAAGTGACTACTTTGTCGCCATGAATTATCTGAAGTAGATTTTTATTCTTAAAGACTTTTCAACAGACTTGTTCTGAAAAATAAATTTCGGAACACCGAAAATTTCTAGGTTTGCCAAAAAAACTATAATACCTCAATCGTGATGAAAAAAAATGACAGAGATAACAGAAAAGTTAGATCTCCGTGGAGAAGTTTGCCCTTATCCAGACGTGAAAAGTAAGCGAAAAGTGAAAAAAATGAAGTCTGGAGAGGTGTTAGAAATAATAATTGATTATCCACTGTCAGCAGAACGGGTTCCAGAGACAATGGAATCAATGGGTCATGAAGTCCTTTCAGCTGAGAAGACTGGAACATCAGAGTGGACAATTTTAGTGAAAGTCAAATAAAGTAAAGGTGTCTCTTATGGCATTAGATTTCGTAGTAGTAGTAATTCCTGGATTATTGGTTGGAATCATTTTTGGATTTGTCTTACAACGTGGACGATTTTGTATGAACTCTGCTTTCAGAGATATCATACTCTTAAAACAATATTCTCTCTTAAAAGCAGTAATCGTAGCAATAGTAGTTCAAATGGTAGCTTTCCATGTGATGGATCTTCTCAATATAATTACATTAAACCCGAAACCTCTGGCTTGGGCTGGTAATATATTGGGTGGATTCATCTTCGGTATTGGAATGGCTCTAGCGGCGGGTTGTGCATCAGGGACCACATATCGTGTCGGTGAAGGAATGGTAGGTTCGCTGGTAGCTCTAGTGGGATTAGCGATTGGAGCTTTAACAACAGGAGCCGGAGTCCTTCTACCAATAAAAAACGAAATTAGATCAGCTACCACAATTGCTGCAGATGACGGGTCAGCATTGACGCTAGGCAACATGTTAGGTACTGGAATGGCTGACTTACTCACATGGTTAATTGTTATAGTCGTCGCTGCACTCACAATCGCATACTTTGTATGGAAAAGCTTTTTACCGTGGAAAAATGAAGGAAAAACTCTTGATTTCAGTGATTTAGGCAAAAAGATTTTCAAAGAAGGTTGGGCCTGGTGGGTAACTGGCATTGCCATTGGTTTGATTGGTTGTATTGCTTTTATTTCTTCGGCTGCTGCAGGAAGAAATTACCCATTAGGTATTACTGCAGGTTGGCTTGGCGTTCTAAAATACCTCACTGCTGGTTCTACTGTAGCAGCAGCGGAGGCAGCTTTGAGCTGGATAGCATGGTTAGTGATTGGTGCCGTTATTGGAGCATTCATCTCAGCAATTATTGCTAAAGAATTTAAACTCCGTACTCCCAAAGAAGGTAAAATATTACTTGGCCAATTTGTTGGAGGTTGTTTGATGGGATTTGGAGCAGTCACCGCAGCAGGCTGTAATATTGGCAATTTGCTTAGTGGTATTCCCCAACTCTCAGTAGGTAGTATTCTTACTTCAATTTTCATCGTTTTAGGAACTTGGATTATGGCTTATCTCTTATTCATGAGAGGAGATTAAGCTAAACAGCCAAGAAAATACTCCCCCCTTCTTTTTTTATTAAAGAAGAAAACTAATATTAAGACAATTCTAGTAGAGGAATAATTATGGCTAAAATTGGTATGTTATTTTTTTCTGGGCCTCATCAATCACAAGCTCCAGAAACCATTGTTGAATTAGCAAACGCAGCTTTAGATAATGGACACGAGGTTCAAATCTTTTGTTATATGGATGCTGTAAACTCAGTATTAGAAAATCAGAAGAAGATCGAAGGAATATTCGATGTCGAAGGAGGATTTGAAGAAATCGTTCAGAAGGGTGCTTTAATTCGACTTTGCAGCCTTTGCCTTCTAGTTCGTGGAACCGCAAAGAACTGTATGAAATGTAAGGAAGCTAAAGGAAAAATCAAAAGAGCTGGGACTCCCGATATGGAGAAAATCCTCAAGGAAACAGATAAGTTCCTAGTTGTATGTTAGTAGAGTGTGAAAATCATGCCAGAAGAAATGAATCTTGTAATACTTTTGCGTCAACCTCCTCATGGTACTCTTTATCCCGTTGAGGGGTTACGTATGGCAGTGGCTACCGAGGATTTTGATCCTCTTGTGATAGCTATAAAAGATGGAGTCTATACATTTTTGAAAGAAACAGACAAAACTGTCTATCAGATGCACATCGATTTTCTAAAAGAAATCGAATTAGATATCTGGGTGGATAGGAAGGCACTAGAGGAACGAGGATTGACACAAGAAGACTTAATAGATGCAGTGGAAGTTAAAGATCATAAAGAAGTGCTCGAAAACATCATAGGGGCAAATACAGTCATTCCCCTTTAAGGTAAGGTCGAGAAAACATGACAAAAATTCTATTTTTCTTAACTTGTAAAGATAAAACTGGAATTGAACTGGCGCTAGAGTATGACAATGAATCTGATCATGTATCTATATGCCTTTTACAAGATGCAGTTTATAGCGCAAATAAAACTGAAAGCTTGATTCAAGAATTTATCAAGAAAGGGAAAGTATATGTTGGAAGAGAAGACGTCGAAAAACGTGGACTTAAGAATTATATACATCATGAAGCCAAATTATTAGATTATGGTGAAATAATCGATTTAGCAATTGATAACGATAATATTATCAACTTATGACGTGCTCTATTTGCAGCCTCTTATATCTATAAGAGGTACCCCTTTCCTATTTCATATCATATTTATACATTAAACAGAATTTCCATCGAAAAATATTGGGTCAGATCTTTATGAGCAAAATGAATGAAACACCATCAGTGAGAATTGAAAATTATCTTGAAACAATTTTTCAAGTTATCCAGAGGAAAAAATTTGCCCAAGCTAAAGATATTGTAGAAATTCTAGGTGTTCGGCCTCCAAGTGTTACAGAAATGTTCCAAAAGATGAAAGAACGAGGATACATTAATTATGAAAGATATTCTGGTGTGACACTGACAGAAAAAGGGAAAACTATCGCCTTAAAACTCCATTTGAGGCATCAGATAATAAAGGATTTTCTCATGATCTTGGATATTGGTGAGAGAACTGCGATAAAAGAAGCGAGTGAAATCCAACATAGTGTGAGTGAAGAGACAATCGAAAAACTAATTCTCTTTATCGATTTTGTTAAAAAATCAAAAAAGACTGGAGGATGGGTTGACCATCTGGATTATTTCTTCAAAACGGGAGAATATGTTGAATGTCAACCATCAAATAGAGAAAATTGTCCTGTACATTCCTGGAAGCAAAAGATGATTCCTTGAGGATAGCGATGTTTTAATTTTTCCAACAAATTATTTTACTGTCTCTTCAGTAATCCGTTCCATAACCCCACAAGCACCACACTTGTCTTGACAATCGTGCTGCTTGAATATTTTCTTACCAGAACCATTAGGAATGAAAAGCCAAAAAGGTTTATCTGAAAAACCTTCGGATTCCTTGACAAAAAAACTATTTCTCCGTTTAACTCCGGGAAGATGACTGAGGGGGAATGTATCAATAAAAGTGGCAATTTTTTCTCGGGTGTCAGCAACAAGACAAACAACAAGATTGTACTCAAAACCAGAGAGAGAAAAAATGGCCGTGACGAGGGGACAATCATAAAAGTAATCCAGGATTGCTTTCTCGGTCTGTGGATCCGTGATCTCGATGAAAGATAAAGCATGACTAAATTTCAGTTGAGAGAGATTTAACCCAATGCCTTCAGAGATCATTTTCTTTTCAACTAGATTATCATATCGTCTCTTCACTGTCCCTTTAGCCATGCTAAGAGCTTTAGCAGCTTGAGTGAAAGATTCTCGAGGATTTCTCTGAAAAAAGTCAATGATGGCTTTATCTTTTTTATCCAACATTAAGAATCTAACCTTGTTAAACTCTACCACTGAGAACTCCACGGAAATAGAACCGACTGAAATATTTTTTGATATAATAAAAGATTCTATTTGGAATATATCCTAAGCGAAGAGGGGGACGCGTGTAAGTAAAATCTAACACCATAGCAGAGGATAATCCCATCATCACAAAGCACTGAGCGTGCCCGTTATATTTGGCATTAAGTTTACCTTCTTTAATCAACCTTAGGATATTTTTAGAGGCAACTTTCGCTTGATAATGGGCAGTGGAACCAGCTTTAGAAATCGGTAACTCAGTGGTGTCACCCACAGCAAAAATATTTGGATAAGCTGTGGATTGCAATCTTTCTTTGTCGACAAGAATCCAACCTTGCTCATTTGCTAATTCACGATCATCAATATAGGTCGCCCCCTTATGGGGAGGAACAAGAATTAACAGATCATAATTAACTTCATCACCTTCTAAAGAAGAAACAACCTTTTTTTCAGGAAAAATTTCCTCGGTGTTGAAGAATTCATGAAGTTCAATACCTTTCTTATCAAATTGCTTCTCGAATTTTTCAGAAGCTTGATCAATTGAAAAAGCTCCTCCAAGAGGACTTAAATAGTGGATATTGACTTGTTCAAGCATTTTTCGGCGTTTGAAATAGTGATATAACATGAAAGTGACTTCAAGAGGTGCAATAGGACACTTGTAAGGTAAATCAGCGACACCAGTGACTATGTGACCACCTTCAAAATTGGCTAAAGCGTCTCGTAGTTTTAGGGTTGCTTCTTCATTGTAAAAGTGATGTGCTTCACCAGCATAACCAGGAACACTCTCATAATCATATTGAGCACCTGTAGCAATAACTAACCAATCGTATGAAATGTCATTTCCACTTTTGAATTGCACTACTTGGTTCTTGGGGTCTAAGTGAACAACTTCTTCCGTGAGAATTGTCACATTTTTGTTTACAACTTTATTGAGAGGTCTATATTGCTTCTTTGTTTCTTTCTTATCGAATAAACGATAGATTAAGTCTGGTTCATAAAAAACATTCTCATTTTTCGATACAAGAGTGATGTCAGCGAATTTCTTGGCTTTTCGTCCTAGAAGATTAGCAACAATGACACCACCAGTGCCACCACCGAGAATGACTATTTGGGGTTTCTTTTCATTAGAACTCATAAAAAAATCACCTGTAGATGTGGTAAGGGAATTCTATCTTACTTTTTTGACAGCAAATCGAGTATGGCCGTTTTCCTCGATAACTCCAACCATCTCGTGTTTCGCTTTAGCCACCCATTTGGGAATATCCCGAATGGATCCTGCATCTTTACTCCATACTTCGTAGATTTTTCCTACTTC